>JBBSRP010000009.1:0-25289 GCA_038242935.1 Flavobacteriales bacterium | reverse complement strand
ATTTTAGATATAAAAAACAGTTTACCACAAGATGTAACACTTGTCGCAGTTTCCAAAACGAAACCTGTCGAAGATCTTATGGAAGCCTATAATGCTGGTCAAAGGATTTTTGGTGAGAATAAGATTCAGGAAATGTCAGAAAAGCACGAAAGTATGCCAAAAGACATTCAATGGAATATGATTGGACATGTACAAAGCAATAAGGTAAAATTTATGGCGCCATACGTATCATTGGTCCATGGAGTTGACAGTTTAAAACTTCTGAAAGAAATAAATAAACAAGCTGAGAAGAACGATCGAGTAATCTCGTGTCTTTTGCAAGTATTTATTGCCGATGAAGAAACTAAATTTGGATTTGATGCCGATGAACTGTCAGAAATATTTAATTCTGACGTTGTAGAGAAATATCAAAATATTAAGATTGAAGGATTAATGGGAATGGCAACTTTTACTGATGATCAGAATCAGATTGCACAAGAATTCTCAAGTCTTAAAACGCTTTACGATCAATATGCAACAGCTAATAATCTCACAGTACTTTCTATGGGAATGTCAGGAGATTATAAACTTGCAATAGATTGTGGAAGTACGATGGTACGAATAGGCAGTAGCATATTTGGATCAAGATAATTTAAAAAAAAGAACACTATTGTACGCAATACTCGACATAGAAACAACAGGAGGACAGTTTAACGAAGAGGGAATTACTGAAATTGCTATCTATAAATTTGATGGAAATGAAATTGTAGACCAGTTTATAAGCCTTGTTAATCCCGAAATTCCCATTCAACCTTTTGTAATTAAACTTACAGGAATCAATAATGAAATGCTTGTAAATGCACCTAAGTTTTATGAGGTTGCAAAACGAATATTGGAGATATGCGATGGCTGCATTCTCGTTGCCCATAACTCAAGTTTTGACTATCGCATTTTGCGCACAGAATTTAGACGTTTAGGTTATGATTTTCAGACAAACACTTTGTGCACAGTAGAACTTGCGCAAAAATTACTTCCAGAACAACCTTCTTTTAGTTTAGGTAAACTTGTGCGTGCACTTGGAATTCCTATGGCAGATAGACACAGAGCGAGCGGAGATGCACTGGCGACAGTGAAGCTTTTCAAACTTTTACTTTCCAAAGATAGCTCCAAAACAATCGTTCGAGAATTAATAAAAACTGAACTAGAAAAAGGAATTTCGCCAAAACTTCTAGATATAGTAGAAAGTCTTCCATCAAAAACTGGACTCTATTATGTTCATAAAGAAGATGGAACGATAATTTTTATTGCCAAAAGTAAAAATATCAAAAGAGCTGTTAATAAGCACTTTATTGGTGAATCTAGAATTTCCAAAAAAATTCAGACAGAAGTTTTTACTGTAACTTTTGAAGAAACTGCAACTGAACTTATTGGAATCATAAAAGAACGTACAGAAGTAGTAGAAAATAAGCCGGAATTGAACAAAGTTTCAAATAAGAGTATTTATCGATGGGGATTGTACGAAGAAGTTAATGAAGAAGGCTATCGTGTGCTGAATGTAAAAAAAGCAGATCGATTTCGTAAAGAAATTTCTCTATTTGCAACTCTTCCAGAGGCAAAAAATATGATAGAAAGTGCTGTTGAGAATTACTACATTCTACCATCACTTTTAAAAATTGGTTTTGAACTCGATGTACAATCAAATAACACTATACCGCTGGTAGATATATACAATCAACGAGTGCAAGATTTTGTCAATCATGTGCAGATTGATGGCAAGACATTTTTCATTAGAGAAAGAGGAAGAACAATACATGAACGCAGTGCTATACTTGTAGAAGATGGCATCTGCAAAGGATACGCGTTCTTTGATTTAAACTATCAAGTACTGAATGTGAATGTTCTAAAAAATATTCTAATACCTATCAAGCACACTTCAGATATTAAGAATATTTTACAAGCCTATATTTCAAAAAATAAAAATTTAAAAATAGTCTACTTGTAAGCGATTGACTATTTTTGCATGTTATTTCAAAATTTACTTTCTTGGAAATTCATATTAATGAAAGATTAAGGAGAAAACTCCATAGAATAATTTACGAAGCTGACACTCCTACAGGTAAGCTATTTGATATTATTCTTCTCATACTAATTCTTATTTCGATTGCGGCCATAATGTTTGAAAGCGTGGCAGCAGTCAGATTTAAGTATGGTCATATTTTGCATATCATTGAATGGTCGATAACAATCTTATTTACTATAGAATATATTGCCAGAATTTTGACGGTGCGCAAACCCATAAAATATGTTTTAAGCGCCTACGGAATCATAGATTTATTGGCTATCTTACCATCATTTATCAGTTTGTTCTTGCCTGGCGCACATCTCTTAGCATCGTTAAGAGCAGTTCGTCTGCTCAGGGTTTTTAGAATATTAAAACTCAGCCACTTTATTGGAGCGTCAAATATGTTACTGGTAGCTTTAAGAAGAAGTAGAGACAAAATATTTGTATTTCTCTTTACAGTAGTTATACTCTGCGTAATTTTCGGAACTTTAATGTATATGATCGAAGGGCCGCTCAACGGCTTTTCTGATATACCTGTCAGTATTTATTGGACAATAGTTACATTGACAACGGTAGGCTTTGGTGATATAACTCCACAAACTGGCTTAGGCCAATTTTTATCAATGGTAATTATGATTATGGGTTACGGAATTATTGCTGTACCAACGGGTATTGTAACTTCCGAAATAATGGGTAAAAAGCCTTCGGCTCCTTCTACAAATACGACAGTTTGCCCCAATTGTAATGCATCTGACCATAAAGATGATGCGAAATTTTGTTATAATTGCGGTGAGAGACTTCACCCAAAAGTTACTAGAAAATGAATCTAGAAAAGTTTCTCATAGTTGTCGTAGGTCCGACTGCAATTGGTAAAACTTCAAAAGCTATCGAAATAGCGCAGCATTATAACTGCGAAATTCTGTCATGCGATTCTAGACAGTTTTACCGTGAAATGAAAATCGGTACGGCTGTACCTTCGTCAGATGAACTCGCAGCTGTGAAACATCATTTTATTCAGAGCAAATCCATCCTAGATAGATATAATGTAGGCGACTTTGAAAGAGATGCAATTAGAACACTTGATGATCTATATCAGACTTCAGATTACGCAGTGATGGTTGGAGGATCTGGCTTGTATGTGGAAGCTGTATTATATGGTATGGACGAATTTCCAGAAATTGATCTTGAACTGCGATCTGAAATAAAAGGAAAATATGAAAATTTAGGGATCCACTATTTGCAAAAAGACCTTAAAAGATTAGATCCTGTCCAATATGAAGTAATAGAAAAGGAAAACCCGCAAAGATTGATGCGTGCATTGGAAGTATGCTTGCAAACGGGACTTCCGTACTCAAGTTTTCTAACTAAAAATTCAAAAAAGCGTAACTTTATTCCAATAGTAATTGGTCTGGAAGCAGAACGCTCGTTAATATATGAGCGAATTAATAAGCGTGTTGATGATATGCTTGACGAAGGTTTACTTGAAGAAGTAAAATCTTTGCATGATTATAAAGATAATAATGCACTGCAAACTGTTGGTTATAAAGAGCTATTCGCCTTTCTTGCCGACGAATATTCCTGGGATTTTGCAGTAGAAACTGTCAAAAGGAATACTCGTCGATATGCAAAAAGACAACTCACTTGGTTTAAAAAAAATGATTACACCAAGTGGTTTAATTTAAATGAAAATATTGAAACAATTCTCGACTATATCAAAAGCAAAAAAACTGAAACTGAAAATTAAAATTCTTTTTACTCTTCCAGTTTTGGTTTATTTTCCTTGTTGCGAACTACAAGTCTAAAACCCTCTCCATGGATATTCAAAATCTCTACATCTTCATCTGGTTTAAGATATTTACGCAATTTTGCTATATAAACATCCATACTTCTTGATGTAAAATAATTATCGTCTCGCCAGATTTTTGTCAATGCTAACTCTCTAGGCATCAAATCATTTTCATACAATGTCAACAACTTCAAAAGTTCATTTTCTTTCGGTGACAATTTTATTGGCTCTTCGTCCTTAAAAGTTAGGAATCTAAGTTTAGAATTTAAGTGGAAGTTACCAATTTGAAATTCGAATTTAACGTGATCGCTTTTAGTATCGCTAGCTTTCCTTTGTATTATTGCTTTAATTTTCATTAATAAAACTTCTGAATCAAAAGGTTTATTGAGATAATCGTCTGCTCCAACTTTATATCCTTTAAGCACATCTTCTTTCATAGATTTTGCTGTCAAAAAAATAATAGGCACTTCCTTATTTTTCTCACGTATTTCTTTTGCTAGCGTGTATCCGTCTTTATAGGGCATCATCACGTCAAGAATACATAAATCGTAAGTATCTTTTTTGAATTTTTCAAAACCTTCCATACCATTCTTGGCAAGAGTGACATCAAAATCATTTAACATAAGATAATCTTTTAGTATTGCACCAAAGTTTTGATCATCTTCTACAAGTAATATTTTTTTGTTTTCAGTTTCCATAATTAATTTATTAGGGGTAATTTTATTATAAATGTGCTGCCTTTTCCTTTTTCGCTTTCAACGAATATTTGGCCATCGTGATCTTCAACTATTTTCTTCACATACGCTAGACCCAATCCATGACCTTTCACATTGTGCAGGTCGCCTGTATGCTCTCTATAAAATTTTTCGAAAATTCTCTTTTGCGCAATCTTGGACATTCCTGCGCCATTATCTTTAATTTTTATAATTACAAAGTCTTTTACATTTTCTGTAAAAACTTCAATTATAGGAATATCTGGCGTATATTTTATAGCATTGTCTAATACATTTACCAACACATTTGTAAAGTGCATATCGTTGAGCAGTACTGTTCTTCTTGTCGCATTTAGATGTGTTATAATCTCACCTCCTCGATCTTCAATAATTAAATTTACATGTTCAATTGCATCTTCAATCATATCGTGAATATCACTTGATTCTTTTACAATTTCTAATTCTTTACGTTCAAGTTTAGAAATACGTAAAACATTTTCAACTTGAGCATGCATCCGTTTATTTTCATCTCTAATCATTTGTAAGTAACGAGCTGTCTTATGAGGATCATCTATAACTTTTGGATTCTTTATCGCGTCTAATGCAAGATTTATCGTTGCAATTGGAGTTTTAAATTCATGCGTCATATTATTTATAAAATCAGTTTTTATTTCTGAAATCTGACGTTGTTTTATTAATTGGCTAAGAGCACTACTATAAGCTATAATAATAATTAAAGTAAATATTATTGATAAGACTGTAATTCCAATTAAATCAGAAAATAAAAATTTCTTTTTTTGCGGAAAACTTAACAGCAAACTATATTTACTCTGACCTTCATTATCTGTAAAAATTGGTGTTGAATAAGTAGACTGCGCCGAATTTTTAAATTTATCAGATCTTATTTTTGTAGCAAGACCGTTGTTATAAATTCCATATTCAAAAGAAGTATGAACTCCATATTCGTCCAATTCATTTTCGAGCAGGCGCTGCAACCTTTCTTTTGAAATTCGCTCTTGAATAGGCATTGCAGATGCGACGTCTCTAAAAGATATTTCAAATTGTGCATTCTGTAATATATCTATATTTCCAATCTTTTCTATTTTAGTATCAGGTTTCAGATTACTATTTAATCCAGTGTTATCTACAGGATTATTATTATATACTTCTGTGACACGTTTGGAAGAGAAATTTTGATTCTTTACGCTATCAAGTTTTTTGTCAAAGAACGATGATGAAATATTATAATCTTCAGAAATTATACTATTCGAATAAATAATGGTTTCATTAGTAACATTATTTTTCTGTACATAATAAAATTCCAGCAAGTCACTTTTCTGAGGATCCTTTCCTATACTGTCTTTTAATTTTTCGTACTTATTCAAAAAACTATAAGCCTCCTGCTTCTGGACTTTTTCTGCGACATTTCCAATCACTTGTCGCACGTGAAATCCAAATTGTTCCTCATTGTTCTTGAAGGAAGAATTAAACCAATAAACCTGTACGAGGATGATTCCTATAAGCGACAAACTCATCAAAAGCACAAGCAAACGAAAAAATAACCTATTCATCTCAACAAAATTAGCTTTTTAACAATTGGTCTACATTTACATTAACCAAACATTAACGAAAAAGTACATTATTGCAATTTCGTTAGGTTTTTAAGAATTTTATCAACTTGCAATTTCATATCGTTCAAACAGAGGTTAACGATTACGAAATCACTTTTTGCCGCACGCATTTCATCTGTCCATTGATTATTCATTCGTGCTTTCACGGCCTCTTCTATCACTCCGTCTCGTTTTGTAACGCGCTGTATTCTAATATATTCTGGAGCTTCGACCGTCAATATGAAGTCGCAGTCTTTATAAGAGCCACTTTCAAATAATATCGCGGCTTCTTTTACAACATAATCTTTGTCCGAGTGACTTTTAAACCATTCTATAAAATGAGTACGTACTACCGGATGAATTATTGAATTTAATTTTTGCAAATTTTCTGCATTATTAAAAACAATTTCTGATAAAACATTTCGATTTAATATTCCATTATTAAGAATCTTATCGCCAAAAGTCTCTACTATCTTTGCTGTTACTTCAGGTGAATCTGTAAGTTTTCGTGCTTCATCATCAGCGATATAAATTGGAATTCCTTTTGACTCTATATAGCGAGCTACGGTACTTTTACCACTACCTATCCCACCAGTCAGACCTATTATTTTTGTCATATACTTTTTATTTAAAGAATAATTTAGGAAAAAATTTTTCTGGATCTTTTCTTAAAATTATAATATTCCAGTAAGACTTTAAGAAACCTAAGCCATATCCTTGCATCTGTTTGTATACTGCAAATACCGAATAGCATCCAATTTTAATACTTTTATTTTCCGTTGCCGCAGAAAGCCAAATAATTAAAAAATATAGAAGATATAATGCCGCCGCCCAGAATATTCCGAATAGTATTAGTAAAAGTGACGTATAAAATACTAAAATAAACAGAGTCGGAAAAAAATAAGTAAGTTCATTATACTTTGGAAACCACGAATTAAGAATTGGCCGAACCATTCCAAATTTAGAAACCTGCAAAGAAAATTTTTTCCAGTCTATTCGACGTTTGTGATAAACATAGGCTTTCGGGAACAATCTAGTGTCAAATCCATGTTCCCATAGCCTCATTGTTAAATCAGGATCTTCGCCTGGATGGATTTTACCAAAACCTCTGCTAATCTCAAATGCTTCTTTTGACAATCCCATATTGAAACTTCTAGGCTGAAACTTATTCAATTTCTCAGATCCTCCGCGCACTCCTCCCGTTGTTAAAAAAGATGTCATAGCAAAGTTTATGGCTTTCTGAATATCTGAAAAAGAATCCAACGCTCGGTCTGGACCCCCAAAGCAATGACAAAATTTATTCTGTAATTCGGCATCTACTTCTGTGAGATACTGCTTCGGAATAATACAATCAGAATCGAAAATGATAAAGTAATTTCCTTTTGCGCGTTTCATTCCATAATTGCGCGAATTTCCAGGCCCGGAATTGGGTTTAAAGTAATATATGATGTCGAGAAGATTTTTAAATTTATTGACAACAGCTTCACAAGAAACCTCGGAGCCATCTTCTACAATAATAACTTCAAAATTAAATGTAAATGTACTTTCTGAAAGACTTTGAAGTAATTCATCCACTTCATCAGGTCTATTGTACACAGGAATAATCAAAGAGTAATAATTTTGAGTCATTATATTTTATTCTAAGGTATTGTGCAAAGCTATATCATAATTAACTGATACCTTTTAACAAATAGACAAAAAAAATGGCCGAATGTTTTAGACACTGGCCATTTCTATTAAAATGCACGTAAATTTTGAAGACTCATTTAAAAGCAATTTATTTGATACTTGGAATTTGAATCATTTCGTCGCTGTCTTTGGCATAGTCAACGCCCTCAAACTCAAAACCAAAAAGATTGTAGAAATCTCTTTTATAGCCAGCCAGATCCCCAATTTCTGCAAGATTTTCAGTCTCTGCAGTTTGCCATAATTTTGCAACTTCTGCCTGAATATCTTCCCTCATTTCTAAATCATCAATACGAATAAGTCCTTTCTCATCCACGGGAACCTCAGAACCATTGTAAAGCTTATCGGCAAAAAGACGCTGAATTTGTTCAATAGTACCTTCATGAGTCCCTGCCTTCTTCATAGTTTTGTACAGTAAAGAGATGTATAAAGGAATGACAGGAATTGCAGAACTAGCCTGAGTTACCAATGCTTTATTTACAGATACAAATGCTTGACCGCTTAAAGATTTTAAATGATCAGAAATTGTAAAAGCCGTAGCTTCTAAATGATCTTTTGCTCTACCAATTGTACCTTTTCTATAAACTGCTTCTGTAACCTCAGGTCCTATGTACGAATATGCAACCGTTTTTATTCCTGGTGCAAGCAGATCAGCTTCTTTCAACGCATCAATCCACATAGTCCAATCTTCTCCACCCATTACTGCAATGGTATTTTCAATATCCTCATCACTACAAGGCTCGATTGAAACATCGCTTACCTTTCCAGTATGAAAATCGACAGTTTTATTACAAAATTTTTCGCCAACAGGTTTCAGAACCGAACGGTGCAAAACTCCTGTTTTTGGGTGCATACGTACAGGTGATGCCAAACTATAAATTATCAGATCAACCTGGCCTAAATCAGCTTTAATCAAATCCATTGTTTGCTTTTTTATATCATCAGAAAAAGCATCTCCATTGATACTTTTTGCATAAAGACCAGCATTATGAGCTTCTTTCTCAAAAGCAGCAGAATTATACCAACCAGGTGAAGCTGGCCTGCCTTCTGCTGGTGGTTTCTCGAAGAAAACTCCAATAGTCGAAGCATTTGAACCAAATGCACTAGTAATTCTTGAAGATAATCCAAAACCTGTAGAAGCACCAATTACCAAAACTTTTTTAGCTCCTTCAATAGCTCCTTTAGATTTAATGTAATCTATCTGGTTTTTTACATTTTGCGCACAACCTTCAGGGTGTGATGTAGTGCAAATAAAACCTCTCATTCTTGGTTCAATATTCATAATTCAATATATTAATTCGTTCAATTCAAAAATAAAATCCTACTAATAAAAGTCACTAAATAAGATGTCTCTAGTAAGGCTTAAAAATATAAAATAATAATCTAATTTAACAATTCTTTTGCATGCTTCAAAGCGGAAGCAGAAATATCTGCTCCAGATAGCATTTGTGCAATCTCACTAACTCTCTCTTTTTGTGAAAGCAAAATAAGGTTTGAGCGTGTGATATCATTTTCGGTTTCTTTATAAACTTTGTAATGATGTTTCCCTTTTGCAGCAATTTGTGGCAAATGCGTAATAGAGATAACCTGCATATACGAACTCATTTCTTGCATAATCAATCCCATTTTATTAGCGATCTCACCAGACACTCCCGTATCTATCTCATCAAAAATGATGGTTGGCAAGTTCGAATACTGCGCTAAAATTGCTTTTACTGCCAGCATAATCCGAGATAATTCACCACCTGAGGCTACTTTGCGCAAAAGTCCGAAATCTGTTCCTTTATTGGCAGAAAATAAAAATTTAACTTCTTCTTTCCCATTGTGGACATATTTATCTAATGGGAGCAATTCTAAGTTAAAACGCACGTGCGGCATACCTAACAATTCTAATATGGATGTTAGTTTGGTAGTTAATTTCGGCAGTGCATCGAATCGTGCATCGTGAATCTCTGTCGCCAATCCATCCAAGATACCTTCACTTTTAAAAATCTCAATATCTTGCTTCGCTATAATGTGCTCAAGATCTGAAACAGAAACTACTTTTTGATCCAACTCTTCCTGTATTTGCAACAATTCTTCGACTGAAGAAACCTGATGTTTTTTCTGCAGGTTGTAGATAAGTTGTAATTTCTGATTTGTGGCTTCAAGCTCCTGTGGATCTGCCGACAAACCTTCCTGAAGTTGCTCTACCTCCGAAAATACATCATCAAGCTCAATTAAACTACTATCAACTCTATCAAACAACTGTTTGTATTGTGGTGCAAAACCTGAAATCTTCTGAAGCGAACCGCGGATGTCTTTTAAATTACTTAAAATCCCGACCTGCTCATCTCCCAATAAACTTTCAGCCTTATTTAAAACTTCACTTATAAACTCAACATTACTTAACTTCTCAAAGTCACTTTCAAGAGTTTCTTGTTCTTCGGCTTTAAGTTGTGCTGCGTAAAGTTCATCAAATAAAAATGTATTATAATCTTGCTCCTTTAAAGCTATAGCAAGCGATTCTTTCAGCTCGAGTTGTGTCTTTGTGGCTAATTTATATTTTTTTAATTGTTTCGAAAACGATTGTAATTTTAAATTATTATCAGCAATAGCATCAATAATTCTAAATTGGAAATCTTCTTCGGATAGTTCTCTTGTTTCGTTTTGCGAATGTATGTCCACCAGAAAACCTCCCAGTTGCTGAAGTTCATTCAAGTTTACTAAACCATCATTAATAAAAGCTCTAGATTTTCCAGAAGGTAAAATTTCTCTCCTAATTACGGTATTTTCATCATAATCAAGATCATTTTCAGCGAAGAAACTCTCGAGGTTATATCCTTTTACATTGAAACCTGCTTCGATAATACATTTAAACTCTTTATTTTTCAAAACTGAAAGATCTGCTCTTTTACCAAGAACAAGTCCGAGCGCTCCGAGTAAAATCGATTTACCTGCTCCAGTTTCTCCCGTCATAGTTGAAAAGCCATCAAAAAAATTGACCGACATTTTGTCGATCAACGCAAAGTTTTCAATCGATAAAGAACTTATCATCTGCTACACTTTTTTTATTTGAAATTTTGACAATTATAATTTTATCTGACTCCATTTGCTGGCATTTAATGGAGAAACTTTATTAAGTTGCTCGATTAAATCAGCTATAGGAATTGAAGGTCCTCCAGAGAAAATTGAAATTATCTCATCAGATTTGGCATCAAAAAATACTCTTGTTAAGAATGCATTTGGTCTCACCTGATGCAATTGCCCCAATGTAAAAATAGACTCTTTAACTGCAATTTTTGCCTTTTTAAGATCTTCACTCATTAGATCCAAACCTTCAAAATGGTATTTATACAAAGAAGATCTAAAAGGTTTGTAGCTTGGCGCAACTAGGTCATTGATAAGGAAATATCTATTTTGATTACCGTCTGCTTGACTCCAGCCTTTGCTTCCACCCTGTTGCGCAACTATAGCAACTTCTAGCGCTCTTTCAAGACTAGTTTTACCACCTTCCAACTTGAAGGTGTCAGCATCAAGTCCAATCATAATATAACTATAAAAGGCTAGAATTGAAACGAGGTTGGAGTCGTAAGAATTAGGATTAAAGGTAAGATTCTCGTATGCTACATATCTAAAATCGATATCTTTATCATTATAATTGAAAATAGGACTAGAATAAGTAGAATTAAATATTGGTCTTGCTGATTGTATCTGAATTGTACCAGTATATGCGTCAGAAGAATAGGAGCTCAAATTAATAAATACAGAGCAGTTAATCCGCTCCTGCTGTAAAACACTTTCACCTGTCCAATTTGTATTATTCATAAACTCTGTCAAAGCTGTCTCCAAAGCTTTAAAAGTCTGATTGTTGGCATTACCAATCTTATCAGAATTTACCGTCACAACGCAGTTGAGCTGTTGCGCTTGCACTGATATGAAGAATAGTGAGAGTAGTATTGCTAAGAATCTATTCATAATATTTTTTCTATTATTTTTGCAATCAAATCATTTGCAACTTCCTCTTTCGATTTTAGCGGCATACTATCAATATGATTGTCTTTATTTATAAAAGTAACTTTGTTTGTATTTCCTCCAAAACCAGCACCTGCATCTTGAAGCGAATTTAAAACTATCAAATCTAAGTTTTTTTTCTTGATTTTTGCTTTAGCATTCTCGATTTCATTTTCAGTTTCTAATGCAAAACCCACTAAAAACTGCTTTTGCTTGATAGCACCAAGCGATTGCAAAATATCTTTATTCTTGACGAGTTCAATAGTTAGAGTATCTTCTTGTTTTTTAATCTTCTGTTCAGCAATTGTTTTGGGTCTATAATCAGCAACAGCGGCAGCTGCTATCATAACGTCAGCTTCGGTAAAGTACTGATGGCAGACGTTGTACATTTCTTCAGCAGATACTACAGGAACAACTTTAATAAATTTATTTCGAGCAATACAATTTGTAGGACCTGAAACTAAAACGACCTGCGCTCCTAATTTAGCGGCAGCTTCAGCAATTTCAAAACCCATTTTCCCCGAAGAATGATTTCCAATAAAACGGACTGGATCGATAGCTTCGTATGTTGGACCGGCGGTAATTAGAAATTTTTTATTTAGAAGTGGCAGTTGTCCTTCTATATCTTTACAAATAAAATCAATGATGTTTTCTGGCTCAGCCATTCTACCTGCTCCAGAAAGACCACTCGCAAGTTCGCCTGATTCTGCAGGGATTACAAGATTGCCAAAAGAGGTCAGGGATTTTAAGCTGTGAATCGTCGAAGGATGTTTGTACATATCAAGATCCATCGCTGGCGCTATATATACAGAACATTTTGCGGAAAGATAAGTGGCGATTAGAAGATTATCGCAAGTACCAGAAACCATCTTTGCCATAGTATTGGCTGTAGCTGGCGCAATAACCATAAAATCTGCCCAAAGTGCTAATTCTACATGATTATTCCATACTGCGTTCTCATCCTCACTATCATAAAAGGTAGAATATACCGGATTTTTTGATAATGTAGCAAGCGTTAAAGGAGTAACAAAATCTTTACTAGCAGGTGTCATCACAACTTGTACCTGAGCACCTGCTTTTATAAAGAGTCTTACCAAGCTGGCTGTTTTGTAGGCAGCAATGCCGGCTGAAACACCCAGAAGTATATTTTTATCCCTAAAAATTGACATTCTATTATCTATTCATTAGTCGAATCGCGATGGTAGATTCTACCTTCTAGCCATTCTTGCACTGCTAAAGCATGCGGTTTTGGTAACTTTTCGTAAAATTTAGAAACTTCAATTTGTTCTTTATTTTCAAAGATTTCTTCAAGACTGTCATTGTAAGTCGCAAATTCTTCCAACTTTTCAGTTAGTTCCTTTTTGATCTCAGAATTAATTTGATTTGCTCTTTTAGCCATAATTGTTATCGCCTCATATACATTGCCTGTTGGCTCCTCAATTACAGTTTTGTTGTATGTAATTGTATTCACAGGTGCATTTGTCTTTTTTAAATCCATGACTTTTTTTATTTTGAAAATTGTTTTAACGCCGAATCGATTTTTGACAGCATTTTTGCCGACTCTTCCTTATATTCTGTATCTTCCTTGAACTTAACTAATGATTTGTATGCAACCTTTGCAGAATTCAGTCGATCTTCTTTCTTAGAATCAACGCTATTCATCGCTAGTAAATAGGCCGAATCAAATTTGTAGAACAAAGCTTCTTCCTTGTAAGGCGTTCCTGGATAATCCGCTACAAAGTTTTCTAGAGATACAATAGCTCCTTTATAATCTGAAATTTTGTGGTATCCTTTTGCTACTTCAAAAACCTTTTTTTCAACTTTCTCTCTAAGAGATTTAGCTAATATGTTTGCTTCTTCAATGTATTCTGATGATGGATATCTATCGATAAAATTTTGCAATTTATCAATAGCTTTATTTGTATCTGTCTGGTCTAGTGAGTATCGCGGAGATAATTTTGAATATGATTTAGCCGCCAAAAATGATGCATCTGCCGCCTTTTCATGTCGTGGGTAGGATGACGCAAAATTATCAAACTGATATCCTGCAGCATAATATTGTTTTGTCTTATAATAAGATTGCGCATACATCATATATAAATCTGTTGCTTCAGGTTTCCCTCTATATGCAGGAGCTAATTGCTCAAAAAGTCTAATTGCTTTAGAATATTTTTTCTCCTCATACATTTTTTTCGCCATATCATACTTTGGTCTGATTTCGTTTGACTTAAGTACTTTTTGATATTCGCCACAAGAGCTAAAAAGCACTATTATAAGCAAGAAAGATAGAAGTTTTGTCATTTTTAATTTTAGATTTTGCTTCAAACACAAATTGAAAATATCTGTATTAAGAGAATGCAAATTTAGTTATTAATTAGTTACCGAAAAACATTTTTTTTGACTTTGAAAAATCTCGTGTTTCGTGTTGCTAATATGAATTTTCCTGCACGAATTTTTGAATTTTTTGAGATAGTTCAGCATCAACAGAAACCAGTGGAAGTCGCACTACATTATCGCACAAACCCAATGTCTTAAACACTTCTTTGATCCCAGCAGGATTGCCTTGTTCAAAAATAAAGTCGATACACCGCCCAATTTGATAATGCAATTTATATGCTTCGTCCACTTTTTTGTCCAAACCCAAACGCACCATTTGCGAAAATATTTTAGGAAAGCCCTCTCCAATTACTGAAATGACTCCCGCACCTCCCGCCAAGATCATTGGTAAAGTAATCATATCATCGCCAGAAATTACTAAGAAATCTTTTGGTTTACCTTCGATGATCTTCATCGCTTGTACGATATCTCCTGCCGCTTCTTTTATAGCGACAATATTATCAAAGTCTTCTGCCAATCTAATAACCGTAGATGGCAACATATTACTAGCAGTTCGGCCCGGGACGTTATACAAAATTATAGGTAAAGATGAAGCGTTAGCGATCGCTTTAAAATGCTGATAAATACCTTTTTGAGTAGGTTTATTATAATAAGGAGATACTGAAAGAATCGCTGTGAAAGCAGAAAAATCAGAGTTTTTGAGTTCTTCTACAACCGCAGCAGTATTATTACCACCCACACCCAAAACTAACGGAAGTTTTCCGGCACTTGCATTTACAATTGTTTCTATAACAAGCTTACGTTCTTCGCTATTAAGTGTAACAGTTTCGGCAGTAGTACCCAAAACAACTAAATAATCTACACCATTATCAATCTGATACTTTACAATATTTGCAAGTGCTTCGGTATCTATAGAAAAGTCACTTTTAAAAGGTGTTATAAGAGCTACACCTGTTCCGATTAATTTCTGCATTTAAATTGTGTTTAAAATTTTTAGATATTTAAATAATTCCTTTTCAAAAACCTCATATTCTACCGCAGTGCAATCTATCATCAAATTATTCACTCTTTTGTCTATTGCAGAAAATCCGACTTTAAAATTTGCTCTTGACAAACTAGAAGCCATCATTAAGACAGGTTTTTCCTGATCGTAATAATTTATTAAGAGATCAAATTCCTGTTCGACAAATTTTTGAACTTCTGGATTTACGAAAGTTCCTGCCCATGTAATTGCAGAAGCATTAAACATAGTATAACTATCAGCGTTTTCTACTTTCATCTGCGAAGCTCTAACGATAATTTGTATCTTCTTCTCCATTACACCATAAGCAAGTAAACTTCTTGTCAGTTTTGCAATGTGAACTAAAAATGCTTGATCTACTACAATGCCGACACTCTTTATTTTATGCACATCAGTCTGCACAATATCGGCAGAGAGCGATTTGTTAACTATTTTTTTTATCACAAAATTCTTGAGATAATCTAGAAACATAGTACTTTTACTTAAAAAACAAATTTAATGAAATTCGCATCACATTCAGTGTCAAAACTAAAAAAGTATGCCAATAAATGGATACAATTTGGTTTAATCTTAACTTTTATTCTGACTGTTTCGTGCAGTGAACAAAAGCAATTCATTACAGCTATCAAAGGAGTTGAAATTCCTATTTCAGATACCTTAAAATTAGATCAAACGATAGAAAAATACATAAAACCCTATAAAGAACATATTGATAAAGATTTGAGTACAGTTTTAGCCTTTGCTCCAATCACTTTAGACAAATCTGGCACGTGGCAGACCACCGTTGGGAATCTAATGGCAGATGCAACTCTAGATCATGCCAATAGAATCTTTAACGCCAGAACTTCAAACAATGTCGACTTGGTACTTTTGAATATCGGTGGAATTAGATCTGTATTACCTCAAGGAGATGTCACGACGAGAACGGCTTTTGAACTAATGCCTTTTGAAAATAAAGTAATTGTAGCAGAATTACCTGGTTCGGCGATTTTAGAAATGATTGATTATATAATTTCAGAAAAAAAAGCACATCCACTGGCAGGAATGACCTTTACAATTGATAAAAACAATAACCCTCAAGAAATTCTCATTGGCGGTAAGACTTTTGATGTTTATAAAAAGTACTATGTCGCAACTTCTGATTATCTGATAACTGGAGGCGACAGAATGTATTTTTTCAAAAAATCAATCAAAAACACTGATATCGATTACAAATTGCGAGCTATTATGATCGATTACTTTAAAGAGCAGGATACTATTCCAATTCTTACTGATATTAGAATAAAAAAACAATAATAAAGTAGAGAAAATTAAGATGAAAAGAAGAGACTTTATCCAAAATACTGTTGCTGGAACTGCATTGCTTGCTGGTGGAATGTCGTTAAGCAGTTTTAGCGATGCATCAAAAAGACATCTCACGGTTCTGCACACGAATGACGTACACAGTCACGTAGATCCTTTTCCCGCTACAGATCCACGCAATCCTAATATGGGTGGAGTAGCTCGCCGAGCAGCTTTAATTGAAAATATACGAATAGAAAATTCAAACGTATTGCTCCTCGATGCCGGAGATATTTTTCAAGGAACTCCATATTTTAATTATTATGGAGGAGAAATCGAATTTAAATTGATGTCTATGATGAAATATGATGCCGCCACATTAGGCAATCATGATTTTGATAATGGAATCGAAGGTTTTTATTCTCAATTGCCACATGCCACTTTTGATTTCGTTTCAGCAAATTACGATTTCAGCAAAACAGCTCTTGCGGGATTAGTGAAGCCCTATAAAGTATATAATAAGGGTGGAATTAAAGTTGGAGTTTTTGGATTGGGAATAGAATTGGCAGGACTTGTTGATCCTCTGATGTATAAAGAAACTGTGTATTTGGATCCTGTAGAGATTTCACAAGACATTATAAAACAACTCAAAGAAGTTGAAAAATGTGATATTATAATAGCTTTATCACATCTTGGGTATAAGTATTCAAATGATGAACAAAAAATTTCGGACGTAAAGTTAGCTGCGTTAACGAAGGATATTGATCTAATAATTGGAGGTCATACGCATACCTTCTTAAAAAAACCTACTATTCTAGAGAATGCATCAGGAAAAGAAGTATTGGTCAATCAGACCGGTTGTTTCGGCTTAAACTTAGGAAGAATTGACTTTTATCTTGACAACAACAGTAAACTTGCAGGATCAGGAAGAAGCATCATTGTTTAAGCGTTCTTGAGATAATACACCTCTTACAAGTGTTAGCATTGCAAGTGCTAAGAAAAAAACAGCTGTCGGTCTCAGTATTCGTGGAGAAAAGTCCAATAAATAAAATTTTTCTATATAAACAATGAGTTGTAAAGCTAAAAACATCAGCGCACTTATTAGCAACCATGAATTATTGTTCTCATCTTTCATCATATAATTTGCGATAATAATTCCGCAGAAAAATGATATCAGTACGTTATTAATAGAAAATATAAGCAAACTTATAGTATCTAAACCTACATTAATGTATACCAGGTAGAAAAATATAAACAAAATTGGAAGAGAGGCTATCAATATAGGTATATAGTTTATTGGTCTTAATAATCTTAGCAGGAAAATAATCAAAAGTAAGCGATGAAACGCAAAAACTCCTACCCCCCACAACAAGGTAGTAGGATTATTAGGTATAAATAATATGGTACTTACCAGGCCAAACAGAAGACAGGATACAAAAATGCTACTTCTTAAGGATGACCTATACCAATATATTGCTATGACAAGTAACGTGATAAGTGGTTTAGCAATAAAAACAATATTTGGATTATTAGTGTATTCTCCATATAAGTCCAATGCCACAATAGGAACAAACACTATGGTGAAAAGTAGCTGCAATGTTATTTTTTGCGAATTGTCCATTTTCTTCGAAATTATTTTAGCAGGTATTCTTATCTTATTTTGCAACACGCTGTCGCTTATTATAGTATTCTACCATCCAATAATAAGAAATAAACTGCGCAATTAGACTTATGATAGCTAGTGTCATATGAAATTCGATATAACTATTGTAGGCATATAAAAAGTCTGATAAAAACATCACTACTACCATTGCAAGAAAGAGTCTCGACACTAAATCATTTTTCGAAAATACTCTTATAATAGCATAACTAAACATACTAATTATAATCATTGTATAAGCTACGAAAAAATAAAAATACTTTGTATTAATAGTCTCTGTACTTTCAATGACATGAGCACAAAGATTTGTGGTAAATATGAGCGTAAGGAAAGCCACAAGTGTTGATTTAAAGCTAAAAACTAATTTTATTTTATCTCGCAGAGCAAACCTAAACATAATCAAATAACTTAGTAGCCCGCAAGTCATAATTAGATATATACCATTTGTGGGATCAACAATTTCTACCATATCAGCGATGAAGAACAGCCACAGAGCAATTGCAAACAAAATATTAATCGGATACTTGGTTGTTTGAGTATAATAGTAAAAGATAGCAGGTACTATTACTGGCTTTACGACCACAATAAAATCATCCCAATTTAATATATAGAAAACGACCACGCAGAGACTGGTGATAATATATGCATACAATGAAGGACGACTATCTTGCATTTATTAAATTTATAAAATCTTGCTCACTTAAGATCGTTATATTTAGCCTTGTAGCTTTTTCTAATTTTGCGGGCCCCATATTCTCACCTGCCACAACAAAATCTGTTTTAGCAGAAATGCTTCCAACATTTTTTCCTCCGTTTTTTTCTATTTCTAGTTTCAGCTCATCTCTTGAATAATTTGAGAACACACCCGAAACTACAAAGCTTTTTCCAACAAATTTATCTGAAATGATATTGCTTTCAACTTCATGCATTTCTAGCTGAACACCGTACGCTTTTAGTCGCTCGATTATTATTCTATTTTCAGAATTTCCAAAAAATTGAATTATGCTAGAGGCTATTCTTTCTCCGATTTCGTCTATCAAGACTAAATCTGCAAATGAGGCATGAGCAAGCGCATCAATATTTTTGTAGTGTTTAGTCAATTTCTTAGCAACCGTTTCTCCTACATATCTAATTCCCAGGCCGAATAGAACGCGCTCAAACGGAACTTTTTTTGAATTTTCGATTCCGTTGATAATATTCTCAGCAGATTTCTTCGCCATACGGTCTAGCGGCAATATTTGCGCCACTTTGAGATCATATAAATCGGCATAAGATTCTATCAGATGGTTTTGATACAACAACGTTATTGTTTCGCTGCCAATGCCATCTATATCCATGGCTTTGCGCGAGATATAATGCTGAATTCTTCCAGCAACCTGAGGAGGGCAGCCGTAAAAATTAGGACAATAATGCTGAACTTCGCCATCCTTTCGCACCAATAAAGTTTGGCATTCTGGACAGTTAGTAATATAAATTGTAGGTTGAGAATTTTCAGGTCTCAGATTTAAATCGACACCAATGATTTTGGGAATAATTTCGCCACCTTTCTCTACAAATACGGTGTCGTTTTCACGAATATCCAGTCTTTCGATCTGATCGGCATTATGCAGAGATGCGCGCCTTACAACGGTTCCAGCAAGCTGTACTGCTTCTAGATTGGCGACAGGTGTGATAGCCCCCGTCCTGCCAACTTGATATGTGATTTCTTTGAGGAGTGTTGATACACGTTCAGTTTCAAACTTATATGCAATTGCCCATCTCGGACTTTTTGCTGTAAATCCTAACTCTTCTTGGTAGTATGTATTATTAACTTTAATAACTACGCCATCTGTTTCATAGGGAAGATCGTGTCGATGAATATCCCAATAGGAAATAAATTCGAAAACCTCGTCGATATTTTTCACCAACCGCGACTGCTCAGGAACTTTGAATCCCATTTTGCGAGCAGCCTCTAAAGCTTCAAAGTGACTTTTAATTTCAGATCGATCTGACACTAACGAGTAAATTAAGCACTGCAAAGGACGCTGTGCAACTACTGCACTATTTTGTAATTTTAAACTACCCGAAGCGGTATTACGAGGATTTGCATACGGCGTCTCGCCAATTTCTATAAGTTCATTATTCATCTTTTCGAAACCCTCGAATGGAAGAATAATTTCTCCACGAACTTCAAAATCAGAAAGCTGATGGTTTTTGGAAGTGTGTAATGGAACACTTTTTATAGTTCTAACATTGTTTGTAACGTCATCACCTTTATACCCATCTCCTCGAGTTACAGCACGCTTGAGCACTCCATTCTCAAATATAATGCTAATAGATGCTCCGTCGTATTTAAGTTCGCAAACAAATTCTAAATCTTCAATACCTAGAGTTTTCTGAACTCGTTTCTGCCATTCCAAAACATCATTTTTTGAATAGGAGTTATCCAAAGAATACATTCTCTTTTCGTGAATAGTGGTTGCGAAGTTTTTCGTAACCATACCACCTACACGTTGTGTAGGAGAATTTTCATCAAAATACTCAGGATGCTTTTCCTCAAGAGCTTGAAGTTCCTTTAATTTAAGATCAAATTCCTTATCAGATATCGTAGCAACATCCAAGACATAATAATTATAATTATGCTCATTAAGAGACCTACGCAATTCCTCAAGTTGTACCTTGACATCCATAAAAGAAAATTTTTAAGTTATAAAAACAGAAAGAAACTAGAAGATAAATTTAGAAATGTTTTTCTAAATTAGGATTCAATTATACTCTTAATTTGTTTGTAAAGATGGCCATCGCTTAAGAAAGCTCCTTGCTGGATAAGGCTGAAAATAGAATTGTTGCGCTCGTCATCAAAGCTTTTTTTACCTCTTTTAATTTCGACATTATCAGTAAACATATTATCGCTAAGCCACTGTAGGCCTTCTTTTGTCAAAAAATCGATACTCTCATCTTGTGCTTTTAAAACTATTGAGTGCACTTCTTTCTCTGTACATTCAAAAAGAAAGATATAAGTTTTGGCAAAGTGCTCGAGATACTCAGCACGAGAAAGTACACCTTCCCAAATAAGATCAGAAAAAACGTCTAATTCTTGCTCAGCGACATCAGGTTTATTTATTTTTATCTCATCCCATTCTTTTTTATCAATGGATTGAGTAGCCAAAAAGTTAGCGAACTCAGGATGAAGTTCATCAAATTGTTCTTTGGTTAATCTTGCATATTTCATTTTAGAGAAGTTAAAAGTTTGAAATGGTAATTTACGGATTAAAACAAAAAAATCCCGATTTTCATCGGGACTTTTATATTAACAGTGCAGTAATTACTATTGCTCTGCAACAACTTCGTAAGGTAATTCAACAATTACATCACGGTGTAATCTTACGTTTGCAGTATATTTACCTGTACGTTTGATGATACCAGAAGTAATGAATCTTCTATCGATAGTTTCACCACCTTTTGCAAGTGCTTCAGCGATATCGCTATTTGTAATAGATCCAAAAAGTTTTTCACCACCTGCTTTTGCAGTGATTTTAATTTCGATAGCTTTAATTTTTTCTGCTACTTCATTAGCATCAGCAATTACTTTAGCTTCTTTGTGTGCTTTTTGTCTTAAGTTTTCAGCCAATACTTTTCTAGCTGAAGGAGTTGCCATTGCAGCAAAACCTTGAGGGATTAAAAAGTTACGTCCGTAACCTGCTTTCACAGATACAACGTCATCTTTAAAACCCAAATTCTGTACGTCTTGTTTTAATATAAGTTCCATAGTTGCCTCTTTATTATTTTAGTAAATCAGCCACATATGGCATTAATGCTAAATGTCTAGCTCTTTTTACAGCTACAGACACTTTTCTTTGAAACTTCAATGAAGTTCCAGTCAAACGACGAGGAAGAATTTTTCCTTGCTCGTTTACAAATTTTATAAGGAAATCTGGGTCTTTATAGTCGACATATTTAATACCCGACTTTTTGAAACGACAGTATTTTTTCGCTTTATTTGTTTCAATATTTAAAGGCGTAAGATATCTAATATCCCCGTCTTTTTTGCCTGAAGCTGATTGTTGTAATGTTGCCATAATAATTACGCTTTTGATGCTTTTAATTTAGTTCTTCTTCTTTCAGCCCATGAGATTGCATGTTTGTCTAAACTTACAGTTAGAAAACGCATGATTCTCTCGTCACGTCTGAATTCAGTTTCGAAAGCAATCAAAACTTCTCCTGGAACGTTAAATTCGAATAGGTGGTAAAAACCACTCTTTTTGTTTTGGATTTCGTAAGCCATTTTTTTCAGGCCCCAATCCTCTTTAGATACCATTTCAGCTCCACGTGATGTAAGAAAATCTTCAAATTTGCTTACTGTTTCCTTTACCTGAACTTCAGATAAAACGGGATTTAAAATGAAAACAGTTTCATAATGATTCATAAAAAATATTTTTAGATTATTTAAAAATGACTGCAAAAGTAATCATTTTTTTCTAGTTTACAATAAATTCTCTAATATTATTGTTGAACTGCAAAAATAATCTATTAAGTATATATACGAAAGAAATATTGCTTATATTCGTAATTACTAACATGAAGAATCATAAAGGTATGAAATTAAATTGCGTCATTGTGGACGATAGTTCTATTCAAAGAATTGTCGTAGCAAAACTGGCCAATAGTCACGCGAATCTGCACTTAGTAGGAGAATTTTCTAATGCTATAGAAGCCAGAAGCTGCATTACCACACAAAAAGTAGATCTTATTTTCCTTGACATAGAAATGCCTGTGATCAATGGATTCGACTTTATCGATGGCTTGAAAGAAAAACCACAGATAATCTTTATTACTTCGAAAGCTGAATACGCCGTCAAAGCTTTTGATTATGATGCTACAGATTATTTGCAAAAACCTATAACTGTTCCTCGCTTTGATGCTGCAGTAAAAAGAGCAGTCGAAGTTCATTCCATGAAACGCGAAGTTAGCGATGTAGATGGTGAACATATATTTATAAAAAGCAATCTTAAAAAATTAAAAATATATACTTCGAAGATAAAATGGATAGAGGCATTTGGCGATTATGTAAAAGTAGTTACGGAAGATGCCACTCACCTTGTACTCTCTACAATGAAAGCATTTCAAGAAGAACTTCCTGAAACTCGTTTTATACGAGTGCATAAATCTTACATTATCAATATTGAAAAAGTGGAACGGTTTAACAGTAAATTTGCCGAAATTGGTACAGCAAAAATACCTTTAAGTCGAAACAAAAAAGATAATTTAGTTGCTGCCTTATCTAGTGAATAGTACTAAGGATCAACATTTACAATTACTTTAATAGCGCGATACTGCGCTACAGCTTCAAAACTCTTCAAGATCTTTCCCAACGCAATTTTAGTTTTCTCTAAGGAATAATTTGGCGGTACCTTAACAAGTATTGTTCTTAAGTATTCATTTCTAATTCTGTTAATTGCTGGTTCTTCCGGCCCTAACACAGGTATGCTTAAATTTTGCAAAAGCACTTGATACAACCATTTTGATCCTTCTTTCAGTTTTTCGAAATCTCTGTGTTTTAGTGTAAAGCGTATCAGTTTAAAATAAGGCGGATAATTAAAAATTTTTCGATCGTAAAGTTGATCAGAATACATTGCTAAATAATCACTTTGAACAACCTGTCCGATAATGGCATGTTTAGGATTATACGTTTGGATAATAACATTGCCTTGTTTATTAGACCTACCAGAACGACCTGCAACCTGCACCATCATTTGATAACTTCTTTCGAAGGCACGAAAATCTGGATGGTACAACATATTATCGGCATTCATAATTCCAACCAAACTCACATTTGCAAAATCAAGTCCTTTGGCTACCATTTGAGTTCCTACTAATATATCGTATTCGCGATTTTGAAAACTGTCAATCAATTTATCAAAACCAAACTTACCCTTGGTAGTATCTTGATCCATCCGAGCAACTTTTGCATCCGGAAATAATTCTTTTAGCTCTAGCTGTACTTGCTCCGTCCCAAATCCTTTGGTAGTAAGATGCGGACTGCTACAATTGGAACAGTTAATAGGTTTTGCAATTTTAAATCCACAATAGTGGCATCGCAAGTGGTTGTGCACTTTGTGGTAAGTCAAACTCACATCGCACTGTCTACATTGGGGAACGTGGCCACAAGTCATACACTCCATCACCGGAGAAAATCCTCTGCGGTTTTGAAAAAGTATTACTTGCTCAGCTGCATCTAAACTATTTTGAATGTATTCTAAAAGAGTATCGCTGAAATGACCTTTCATCGCTTTTCTATAATACTTGTCTTTTAAATCTACTATTTCGATTTTGGGCATTTGCACTTCTCCGAAACGCTCCGTTAAATTGACAAGTCCATACTTATCAATTTGGGTGTTATAATAACTCTCTACACTTGGCGTGGCTGAACCTAATAAAACTTTAGAATTATGAAAATTTGCCAGAATAATCGAAGCATCTCTAGCGTTGTATCTAGGTGCGGGATCTTGCTGCTTGAACATTTGCTCATGCTCTTCGTCAACAATTATAAATCCTAAATCTTTAAAAGGTAGAAACATTGCAGACCTAGCACCTATAATTACTTTGGCTGTCGCCGAAGATTGAAGCACTTGATTCCAAACCTCAACACGTTCGTTGTTACTGTATTTGGAATGAAAGACTGCTACTTTGTTTCCGAAGTGTTTTACAAGCCGAGATACTAATTGTGTTGTTAGCGCTATTTCAGGCAGTAGATATAAAACTGATTGATCTTTGTCTAAATATTCTTGAATGAGACGAATATAGATTTCTGTTTTTCCGCTCCCCGTTACTCCGCGCAATAGACAAACATTTTTCTCATTGAGAGAATTCTGAATCTCTGAAAATGCTTTTTGCTGCACTTCACTCAAAGAGGGCGCTTCCAAGGTAGAATCTGCAAAAATAACTCGATCCTGCTCTAAATAATAAATTTCAAATATTTCTTTGTCTACGAGTGCTTTAATAATAGCAGCACTAATATCTCCCGCTTCCGAAAGCAGCTTCGCCTTGATAGGATTTTTGTTTCCTGCGGTAAGTTTAAAATAGGTCATCACTGCATCTCGCTGTTTTGCAGATCGACTTAACTCTGTCATTAATGCGGACAACCCTTGAGAATCTGAAAATTCTGAATTTAACCGAACGTAT
>JBBSRP010000008.1:0-26261 GCA_038242935.1 Flavobacteriales bacterium | reverse complement strand
GCAGCCATTAATATACCAACCTATGAGACCAGATTTATTTCAAGCGCCGGATTATTACAATCTTGATGAATTATTGACAGAAGAACATAAATTAGTGCGTGATGCAGCCCGCGAATGGGTGAAGCGTGAAGTATCGCCAATTATTGAAGAATATGCTCAAAAAGCTGAATTTCCTAAACAAATCATCAAAGGTCTTGCAGATATTGGTGCTTTTGGCCCATATATTCCCGAAGAATATGGTGGTGCAGGACTAGATCAAATTTCGTACGGACTTATAATGCAAGAAATTGAGCGTGGAGATTCTGGCGTTAGATCGACAGCTTCTGTGCAATCTTCTCTGGTGATGTATCCAATTTGGAAATACGGAAACGAAGAGCAACGTATGAAATATCTGCCTAAACTTGCTTCTGGCGAATTTATTGGGTGTTTTGGACTTACTGAGCCTGATTACGGATCTGATCCAGGAAGTATGGTAACGAATTTTAAAGATATGGACGACCATTATCTTCTGAACGGTGCCAAAATGTGGATTTCGAATGCTCCATTTGCAGATATTGCGGTTGTTTGGGCAAAGGACGAAAGTGGTCGTATTCACGGTCTAATTGTTGAGCGCGGAATGGAAGGATTTTCGACTCCCGAAACGCACAATAAATGGTCGCTTCGTGCATCTGCTACGGGCGAACTTATTTTTGATAATGTAAAAGTTCCGAAAGAGAATTTACTTCCCAATAAATCGGGTCTTGGCGCGCCACTTGGCTGTCTAGATTCTGCACGTTATGGTATTGCTTGGGGCGCTATTGGTGCTGCAATGGACTGCTATGACACGGCTTTGCGTTATGCAAAAGAGCGAGTGCAGTTTGGCAAACCGATTGCTGGTACTCAATTACAGCAGAAAAAACTTGCCGAAATGATTACCGAAATCACAAAAGCGCAATTGCTTACGTGGCGTCTTGGGGTGTTGCGCAACGAGGGAAAAGCTACTACAGCGCAGATTTCGATGGCAAAACGTAACAATGTGGATATGGCGATTAATATTGCTCGAGAAGCGAGACAAGTCCTAGGCGGAATGGGGATTACGGGCGAATATTCTATTATGCGTCACATGATGAACCTAGAATCTGTGATCACTTACGAGGGTACTCACGACATTCACTTGCTTATTACAGGTATGGATATCACTGGGATTCCAGCTTTTAAATAGCATTTTTACCACAATATATTTTGCAGAAAGCTTCCCGAAAAGGAGGCTTTTTTGTTTTAAAGAAGTTGGGCGATTCTGTTTGATGATTTTTATTTGGGCGAGACCTTTCGCCAGAACGATTTGTGCAAACTTTAATATTATATTTGGCTCAGGTCGGGCTATCCGTTCCCAATCTTTCTTAAAGCTTTCGCTCCGCAAAGCTACAAGAAAGGATTTTCTCTTCTATCCCTCTCGCAGACTTTTGTTAACATTAGGGACTTGGGATTGGAAGAAATGACCGTTGCACTTTATATTTATTTTAGACCATTACTTAGTTTAAATGCTTACGCATGACAAATATGTCGTCTTTTTACTATCATGACTTAAAATCTATTATTAATTTTATTTATTATTAATCTAAAAATAGCTGTCATGCCTAAAGAAACTTTCAAAAACAGAAAAACTTTGCCCAATGCCGAAATGATTTTGGCGCGAGCAATAGACACGAAAGAAATTGAATTTGATAATGGAAGGGTAGTTTTTGCAAGAGAGCCAAAGCCAAACCTACGAAAAGCTATAGAATCTGAAATCGGTGCAGTGCTAGAAGATGGCTCGTGGGCCAATTCACTTGATATTATTACAGCTCACAAGTATGTTGAAATTAAAAAAGCTAAAGAAGCAAAAAGTCGAATAAATCAACGGTATGCTGAGTTGGGAGCATATTCGTCTCGTCTTGGTCTTCCTACTGGAGAGGTTCGCCCAGATGGAAATGGCGGCTATGTGATGGAGTTTAGAGGAGGTTCAATTGGCGATGATGGGAATGGCGATACTTGGGCTGAAAGTCGGTTGAGAGCGGAAGTATGGATGGTAGGTGTTCAATGCATTCTAAAACAAGAAGTTGTTGACGAAGTATACGGTTCAATAACGGCTTTGATGCCATCTTTTGGTGGTAGTAGCGTAAATATGATACCGGAAGCGTCGTACCGTCACGATGGAGAGCGCATCAGTAATTATAGAATCAAGATTTATGACGGACCGCCAGCTGATCTTCTTATAACTGGAAACTTAAAAGAAAAAGATAATAGCGTTGAAATAGTTGGATATAAAGCGAAAGTAGAGGAATGGGCAAACAAAGCTATTGCAGCATTTGGCGGCGCAGTGGGTTCGGCAGCAGAGTCAATGAGCGCCAATAATGAATTTATCAGCGATATAACCAGTATGTTTTTTAGTCTAATTTCAAAAATTTTCGGATTAGACGACGATCCTTATCCGCCAGCTAGCATAAATATTTTTGCCAATGACATGATTTATAATAATTATGGACACTATAACCGTACCTTTAAAAGCCGTTCTGTGAATTTTACACACTCTTTTGACCTAGTCGGTTTTGATCAGGGAGGTGATAAAGGCATTTATACCTTCTTCCTCGAATTGAAGGTTATTAACGAAACTGAACGTATTTAATTTTGACAGGTTTTATACCTTTATTACTTGTAAATAGCACTTGTTAGAAGTGCTATTTTTTTTCACTAATTTAGGAACCGCAGTAACTATCTAAGCTTTACATACTACGATATCCAATTAACAATAAGCTGTTGATATGATTAGTAACCTTTTTAAGCTAATTAAAAAAACAATTCGCGCGGGAGCAGCTTTATGTCTATAATATATTCCTTTTGTTTTTTAAACAGACAGGCTAAATACAGTAATTCAGGTCTATCTACGTGGGAAGAATTTATACAAAAGGACTCGAAACCTGGCGATGAAAGGTTTATTTGCTTATTATAGTTTGGGAATATCGATTGATAATTTTTATTTGGGTGTTTCCCTTCGGGTCGGGCTTTCCGCTCCAATCTTTGCGGCCGCTCCGCAGCCACAAAGGATTTCCACTGCAATCCCTAACACGGAATTACGTTTAGAATAGATGATTTAGCTATTGAAGAAATTATAGTGAAACAATAATATTTAAATGAAATAACTTCTTCGACTCTGTTGAATTTTACTACTAGTAGTTGTGCGAAAAAAATGATTACGGTTTCTACTGTACTCTACCTGACAAAAAAAAATGTTCCAATATACCTGTTCCTCTCACATCGGACCAAGTCGATACGCTAGCTACATTCTACTAATTGTTGGTGTAAATACAAAGCTCCGAACTTCGGAGCTTTTTCTATTATATTATTCGTCAACTTTAACCTCAACAGTGAAAGATGATAGCTAATTGCTGACAGTTGACAGATCAATACTCTGGTGCTAATTCCACACAGAGTCCATCAATCTCTGGAGTCAAATTAATCTGACAGCCAAGACGGCTGTTTTCTTTGACATTGAATGCTTCAGACAGCATCGCTTCCTCGTCATCACTGCGCTCTGGAAGCGGGACATCGTTGGTAACATAGCATTGACAAGAAGCACACATCGCCATTCCTCCACAAGTGCCTATTGTACCTTCGGGAGCAAGTTCGTACATACGCACAAGTTCCATTATGTTCATATTCATATCTGTTGGCGCATCAACCGTATGTGATACTCCGTCTCTATCTATTATGGTAATTTTTACGTCTTGTGACATAATCAATATTTTAAAAAATTATAGAATAAAAGCTTATTCAATTGCTTTCACGACTGCCTTTTCGGCTTCTTTTCGAGTTCCATCAAAACCGTCAATTCCTGCAACTGTTGTGTATTTAAGCACATACTTTTTACCTGGATTCAACATCTGATAAATGCTCTGACACATTAGCGTTGCTTCGTGGAAACCACAAAGAATCAACTTCAATTTCCCAGGATATATATTGACATCGCCAATAGCATAGATTCCGGGAATGTTTGTCTGATAATCCAAAGCGTTATTTACTTTGATGGCATTCTTCTCGATTTCCAATCCCCAGTTTGCGATTGCTCCTAATTTTGGCGAAAGCCCAAATAGTGGAATCAAATAATCACAGTCGACTGTGCGACTAGAAGCGCCCTCTTGAATAGTAATCGCATTAAGATGCTCGTCACCGTGCAATCCAATTACTTCACCTGGAGTGATTAGTTTTATCTTGCCAAGGTTTTTTAGTTCCTGCACTTTACCCACAGAATCTAAAGCTCCTCTAAATTCATTACGTCTGTGCACTAAAGTTACTTCCGCTGCGATATCAGAAAGAAAAATACTCCAGTCCAATGCTGAATCTCCTCCTCCAGCAATTACCACTTTTTTATCTCTGAATTTCTCTGGGTTCTTAATAAAGTATTTGACACCTTTTTTTTCATAGAATTCAAGATCTTCGATAATAGGCTTGCGAGGTTCAAAACTTCCAAGTCCACCCGCAATCGCAATTGCAGACGCGTGGTGTTTTGTACCTTTATTAGTAATAACTATAAAAGTTCCGTCTTCTTGCTTATCGATTGTTTCGGCTGTTTCGCCCAGTGTAAATCCCGGTTGAAACTGCTTGATTTGCTCCATCAAATTATCTACAAGATCTCCAGCCAATACTTCGGGGTAACCTGGAATATCAAAAATTGGTTTCTTTGGATATAATTCGGTTAGCTGCCCACCAGGTTGTGGAAGGGCATCAATAATATGACATTTAAGTTTTAGTAATCCTGCTTCAAAAACGGCAAAAAGTCCTGTGGGGCCCGCACCAATTATTAATATATCTGTTTCAATCATTTTTAAATATTTTCAAAAAAATCTTCCGTTTGCTTTTGCAAAGGTCATTAAATTATACAAATACATCTATGACATTTATCACATCATAAAATGCGTTCTAAAAAATTTCGTATCCTAGTACGAAAGCGAGTGACGTAAATTTAGAATCCCAAACACTTTGACTTGCTAATAAATTCTGGTTTCCTAAGTAACGAACTTCGCCACTAAACTTATTATATTTATAACCAGCGCCCAGAATTATTTGTGGTGTTGGTTTTAACTGAAGTATTAAATTTTGACGAAGTGGCGAATAATCAACATTGTTTATATTTAATGCAAATACTACTCCTGCATTGACAAATATGCGCGACTCTGGATTCAAGAACATATAGTGACGCAAAACCAACTGAAAATCTATTGCCTTATAATCTACAATATCAGTGTATAAAGTTCCATCTCCGTCAGCTTTAAAAGAGGTATAAACTGGTTCTAGTAATAAAGACCACTTATCTTTGTTAAAAGGCAAAATAACCTCTGCTTCCAGTCCAATTCTTAATTGCGTTTTTGAACCAAAGTCATAAGCATACCGCTCATCTGAATTGTAATTTAAATCAAAAGAATTTTGTACCACTCCAGGTCGTACTGAAAGATGAAATTTAATTTTATTTGGCACTTCCAAATCTGAAGTTTCTCCCATACAAGTATTATATCTCTGAAAGAACTTTACAAAATCTGCTTCATAATAATTTAGATTTTTAGCTTGATTTTCTGTAATGTCACTGCATTTTAAATCTCCATACAATTGACGTTTATACATATAATTGACAAACTCTCTTTTATTACCGACTGCATCTATAGTAATATAATTTTTGCGAATTAGTTGGCGAATTGGGTTTTTATTAACCTCATAAAAATATGTTGCAAGAGATCCATCAGCATATCCATACAAAGTTGCAGCACCATTAAGAATCTCCTTTAATAATAACGTTTCAGTTTTATAAACCGACTCTCTTTCTTCAGTTACAGGAGAAAACACATCCCATCGGTCGATTTGTACAGTTTTACGAATATACTTGACATAATTTTCGATTTTGAATTCCTGAACATTATCAATTTTCGCAATCTGTATTGCAGCTTCCTCCGAAGTCTTATATTCAAAAGCTACCGGGTTCGATTTCCATTCTAAATCTTTTATTAGACATTCGATCTTTTTACCCGAATTATCAATAAAATAGCCTTGTTTAAAACCTATTTGACCCACCATTGAAGTTGAATAAATCGAAAGAATTAGCACCAACAGATAAGCGATTTTTTTCATGATAAAACGAAATAATGGATTTTTAACTAATTTGGTTATTTAAAATAAATTGGTTAATCATAACAACAATTTACAATATCTCATAACCTAATACTAATGATAATGAAGTAAATTTAGCTTCCCAAGAAGTTTGATTGGCCATAAGATTTTGAGTTCCTAGGTATCGAATCTCCGCGCTTAACTTATTGTATTTATAACCAGCACCTAAAACTATTTGTGGAGAAGGTTTGTACGCGAAAGAGGAAGGATATCTTTCTGGAAAATAGTCCTCATTTGTTAAGTTCATTGCGAAAACAGCTCCTGCGTTAACAAAAACTCTCGCATCTGGATTGATATACATATAATGACGAAGTCCTATTTGGAAATCTATAACTTGGTAGTTTACATCATCCGTAAAAATGGTGCCATCTCCATCTGCCTTAAAAGATGAGTAAACTGGCTCAAGCAACAATGCCCATTTACTTTTGTTAAAAGGCAAAACCAATTCGGCTTCCAAGCCAACTCTCAATTGCATTTTTGAACCAAAATCGTAATTATATCTTTCGTCAGATTGGTACTTTACACCAAGAGAATTAAAAACGATTCCGGGTCTAATTGAAAGATGCAATTTTACATTTTTCGTCTCCGTTATATCTGAAATTTCTCCCTTACAACGATTGTATTTCTGAAAGAACTTCACAAGAGGTTCTTCGTAATATTCTAATCTACTGGCATCATTTTCACTAATATCTTCACACTTTAAGTCAGCATTTAATTGCCTCTTGTACATATAGTTCGTAAATCTTAGTTCCTTTCCATCCTTGTCTTCACCTATATACTCTTTGCGTATCAGTTGCGTAAGTTTGGAATTATTAACTTGATAAAAATACGATGCAAAAGATCCATCTGTATAAGTGTACAAAGTGGCAGCACCATTTATAAGCTCTTTCAAAAATAATATCTCACTATTGTAAACGGGATATTTTTGGTTAGTTATAGGCGAAAAAACATCCCATCTATCAATATCAACAGTCCGACGCAAATACTTCCCAGAATTTTCTATTTGAAACATTTCTACATTATCAATTTTCGCAATCTGCACTACTGCTTCGTCTGATAATTTATATTCAAAAGTTGTTGGATTCGATTTCCATTCTACATCTTTTATTAGGCAATCAATCTTGTTGCCCGAATTATCAATAAAGTAACCTTGTTTAAAACCTATTTGAGCAAATGTTGAGCTAGATAACAGTAAAAGAAGTAGAAAAGGAAAATAAAGATGTTTCATTAAAATATTTGAATAGGTGATTATTTGTTTTATTGAACTACTAGCTTAAATTGAACTTTAGGCTTTGGTATGTACGTCATAAATTCTGCATAACGATACATTCTAGAAAATTTCGTAGCCTATTACGAGTGCATAAGATTTGTAAAAAGCTTCCCAATAAAGCTGATTATCAACTATGTATTGCTTTCCCAAATATCTAAATTCCGCACTAAGTTTATTATATTTATATCCAGCACCTAATACAATTTGGGGTTTTACATCAATAGAAACAGGATTTGCACGTCTGGCTGGAAAGTATGTGCTATTATTTATATCAACACTGTACACAAAACCAGCATTTATAAAAACTTTTGATTTATTGTTGATGAACATATAATGCCTTGCAACCAATTGAAGCTCGAATGCTTGGTAATCTATATTATCAGTCCATTCGGTTCCATCACCATCTGCTTTATAAGAAGTATACACTGGCTCAAGAGCGATTGCCCACTTTCCTCTATTAAAAGGCAAGACAGCTTCTAGTTCGAGACCAACTCTCAAATTTGTTTTAACACCAAAGTCATATTCATAGCCAGTGGCATATAAGTAGTTTACATCTATGCTGTTAAAGTTGGCACCTATTCTAGGAGTTAGATGAATTTTTAAACTGTTTGAGGCAATCATAGTTTTACTTTCACCTTTACCTTCGTTAAATTTATCAAATAACTTTACAAAATCATTTCGGAAATAGCTGAGATTTTTAATATCTGATTGTTTTACAATATCACCTCCTAAAGCCGATTCGAGCTGCATTTTATAAAGATCATTTTTGTACACTACATCTTTACCATCATCATTTACCACATATTGCTTCTGTATAAGTTGCTGCGGAATATTACCGTCAACCATATAAAAATAAGTGCTGAAGCTACCATCTGTATATTGATATAATGTAGATATTCCCTCAACCAACACTTTCAAGAATAACCTTTCGCTTTTATAAATGGGCTGTTTCTGAACACTTGGTGCCATATACTTGTCCCAGCGATCAATATCAACAGTTTTCCTGATGTACCTAGTTAACTCTCCTACTTGAAATTCCTGAACATTTTCAATCTTTCCAATTTGTACTGCATCATTTTCTGATATCTTGTATTCAAAGAAAGTTGGATTTGACTTCCAGTCTGCGTCCTTTATGAGGCAGTCTGTCTTATTCCCATTATTGTCTAAATAAAAAGCTGGCTTGAAATCAATTTGTGCTACTAGAGAACTAGATGCTACCAGAAAAAATACGAGTAATTCATTGGCAAAGTTTTTCATAATTAGGAGTTATTAAAAGCGGTTAATTTTAGTTGACTAAAAATTTTATAAACCAATATTGGTCACAGTCTCGATCTGTGGCGCAAACTTTTTAATAGTTGTCTCTACTCCTGCTTTCAAGGTCATCTGATTAACAGTACAACCCACACAAGCACCCTGCAACTGAACCGTGACGTGCTTATCATCAGTGATGCTGATAAGTTTAATGTCTCCACCATCTGAATTCAAGAATGGTCGAATTTCCTCTAATGCGCGTTGTACTTCAATGTTTAATTCCTCTGTTGTCATAATATTAAAATATTAGAATTGCACGACGCTGATTCTTTATTGATAATTGCAAACTATTTTCCTTTTACACTCGAACATCCTGCCATAGTTGTAATCTTGATTGCTTCGGTTGCAGGTAGATTCTCATTTCTAGCTACTACTTCCTGAACTACATTACGAGCAATTTCTTTAAATACCTCTGCTATTACAGAACCTTCCTGCAGTGCTGCCGGACGTCCAATATCTCCCGCTTCTCTCACAGATTGCACTAATGGCACTTCTCCAAGGAATGGAACTTTTAAATCTTCAGCAAGATTACGAGCGCCCGATTGACCGAAGATATAATATTTATTGCCTGGTAATTCTGCTGGGGTAAAATAGGCCATGTTTTCTATAATTCCCAGAACAGGAACATTGATAGCTTCTGACAAGAACATTGAAACTCCTTTACGAGCATCTGCAAGAGCAACCGCTTGTGGCGTACTTACTATAACAGCACCTGTAATAGGCAATGCTTGCATTATTGACAGGTGAATATCTCCTGTACCTGGAGGTAAATCAATCAAAAGGAAATCCAATTCTCCCCAGTGACTATCAAAAATCATTTGGTTCAGCGCTTTAGAAGCCATTGGACCTCGCCAAACAACAGCCTGACTTGGAGCAGTAAAGAAACCGATCGATAATATCTTGATTTCGTAACTTTCGATAGGTTTCATTTTAGATTTTCCATCAACCTCCATAGAAGTCGGTTTTGCAGATTCTACATCAAACATAATTGGCATTGATGGCCCGTAAATGTCTGCGTCAAGAACTCCTACTTTAAAACCCATTTTTCCTAAAGTAACAGCAAGATTTGCAGTTACAGTGGATTTCCCAACTCCTCCCTTACCAGAAGCAACTGCTATAATATTTTTGATTCCAGGAATCTGTTTCCCTTTGATTTCAACTTTCTCTTGAGCTTCAACCTTGATATTTACCTTTACATTAGCTTCAGTTAAAAGCTTTTCGCGAATGGTATTTATAATATCGTTCTCCGCTCTTTTCTTGATGTGCATTGCCGGAGTAGCCAGTACAAGATCTACAATAACTTCATTACCAAAAACTACAACATTGGTGACAGCGCCACTTTCTACCATATTTTTACCTTCACCGGCAACAGAAATACTTTCTAAGGCGCTTAAAACTGCTTTTTTATCTAACTTCATGGATATAAATATATAAAAATTATCAGTAATAATTATCTTTATTTAAACTGATTTCATATTGCAAAGATAGCTTGAAAAGTTTTGATTTAAAAGATAATCAACCGTATAATTAACGCGCACAGTGCCATGATTGAAGTATAAATTTCGAAAGGAAAAAGCTAAGGTACTTTGGAAAAAAAGATAATTATTGTAATAAAAGCAGCATGATTATTCTACCATTGGTGGATTCCAAAAATTCTCTTCAAAATTCTGAAGTTGATTGTCAATAACAATATGACCTTCGCTTTCCAGAAGTTGCTGCATAAGATTTGTACCTTGAAAATGATGCTTGCCAGTGAGAAGTCCTTTTCTATTGAGCACTCGGTGAGCGGGAACGTCGCTACGGTTATGAACAGCATTGAGAGCCCAGCCAACCATTCTTGCAGATCTTGGGGAGCCTAAAACTTTTGCAATAGCTCCAAAAGAAGTGACTTTACCATAAGGAATTTTGCAGGTAAGGTCATAAACGCGTTCAAAAAAACTTATATCCTCTACTTCTTTATCCATTTGTCCAATAGTGATTAATAATTCGCAGTAGCGTAAAGAAAGCAATTATTCCAGTTGTGCTCCCAATTATATAATTCATATTTTTCATAAAGAATGCCGCTTTCTTTTCCATCTTATTGAAAAACGCGATGTATATATAAAATGCCGCAAAGGCGCCAACTCCCGATCCTAAAACAAAACCTAAAATTTCTGTATTTGAAAAGGTGAAATACTCGTAGGAAGCTAAAGTGACACTAATAAATACGTAGAAAGGAATCGGAAAAACATTGATGGCTGAGAGAAACATTCCCAAAAAGAATCTACTTTTTTTACTATGTTTTTCTAGATGCTTTTTTTGTGGTGTGATTTTATTTCCTTTTGCAAAGAAGAATATTGTTAGACCCAAAAAAACAGCAAATCCCACCTCCCGCAATAATAGAGAAATCGATGGATTTTTATCTATTAGTTCAGCAAAAAATAGAGAGATTACTGTCTGAATGAGCACAATGACCGATGCACCGCCAGCAAAAACAAGCGCTCTAGTCCTACCTTCCTGCATACTAATCTTTGCAGCAGTCATATTGATCATTCCAGGTGGTAGAATTCCAACTGATGCAGCAAAAAAACCATAAATTATGGGCATTATAAAATTCATTGCAATCTATTTAATTTTGAATTTTATATATGTGATCGCTTTGTTTACTTGCAAATACTGATTTTCATAAAAAGTCTGGATGGCAGTCACCTCTTCCGGAGAACCTTCATTTTTATAGACATCGTGATTTGCGTAAAGCACTTCATGCCCTTCTCCGTGAAGAAGTCCAAGTGTATAACCATGCATAAATTCGCTATCGGTTTTTAAGTTCATTACGCCATCAGGTTTTAGAATCCCTTTATAGAGTTGTAAAAACTCTGTATTAGTCATTCTGTGCTTTGTGCGTTTGTATTTTATTTGTGGATCTGGAAACGTAATCCAAAATTCAGAAACTTCATTTTCGGCAAAAATTCCGTCGATGATTTCGATTTGAGTTCTTACAAAAGCAACATTATTAAGATCGGTATCAGTCGCAGTTTTTGCACCTCTCCAGAAACGAGCACCTTTGATGTCAATTCCAATAAAATTTTTATCAGGAAATCTCTCAGCAAGACCTACAGAATATTCTCCTTTACCACAACCAAGTTCTACAACAATAGGATTGTCATTTTTAAAAAACTCTGTATTCCATTTGCCTTTCAGCGGAAATTCATTTTCTACAACTTCTTCTCGCGTTGGTTGAAATACATTGTCAAATGTGTCGTTTTCTAAAAATCTTTTAAGTTTGTTTTTGCTTCCCACAATAAAATAATATTTTGGTAAAATTAAGGAAATATATAAAACTATAGATATATTTATCTTGCGACCTTAAACTGGTTAATTTTCTATGTCAAATAACTGTAATAATTTAAACAACAACGTTTTAGTCGCGCCACTCAACTGGGGCTTAGGTCACGCTACTCGTTGCATACCCATAATTCGAGCACTTCTCGATTTAGGTTTCACTCCTATTATAGCTTCGGACGGAATGGCTTTGATGCTTTTGCAAAAAGAATTTCCGACTTTGAAATGCTTAGAATTGCCTTCGTACAATATTGAATATCCTGCAAAAGAGTCGGATTTCAAATTCAAAATGCTTCAAAATATGCCCGATGTAATCGAAGCAATGTTGACCGAAAAGAAGATTGTAAAAAAATGGGTTTCGGAATATAATCTAAAGGGAATAATCTCAGATTCTCGATTGGGCGTTTATTCAAAAAAGGTGCCGTCGGTTTTTATTACGCATCAGCTAAATGTTCTGAGCGGAAATACTTCTTGGCTTACAGGAAAAGTACAACGTTTAATAATCAAAAAATTTGACGAATGTTGGGTTCCCGACTGCGAAGAAAAACCAAACCTCAGCGGAAAATTGGGACATCTTAAAACGCCATTTGATTCTATAAAATATTTAGGTCCTTTAAGTCGAATGAGCAAAACAGATGTGTCTCAAAAATATGATTTGATGGTCTTACTTTCTGGGCCTGAACCTCAACGATCAATATTAGAAGAAATTCTAACAAATGAACTCAAAGATTATAAAGGCAAAGCAATTTTTGTCAAAGGAATTGTGCAAGAAGAACTAATTATAGAACAAGTTGAAAACTGCACGTTTTATAATTTTATGGCTTCAGATGAACTTGAGGAAAAGTTCAATGAAAGCCAAATGCTTATTTGCCGTTCAGGCTATACTACAATAATGGATCTTGCTAAACTTCAAAAGAAAGCACTGCTCATTCCTACTCCAGGACAATATGAGCAAGAATATCTAGCCAAAAGATTGTTTAAACAAGGACGTTTACTTTTCGTAAAACAAGAAAACTTCCGTATTTCTGATTTGGAAGAAGCGGAGAATTTTATAGGATTGCCAGAGATAAAAGAAGAAGTAAATTGGAAGCAGTTATTTTGCTTTTTTGAGGGTGAATGAAAATTCTGAACCTATACCAAGCTGACTTTCAATGTAAATTTTCTCACCGTGGCCTTCGATTATATGTTTTACAATTGCAAGTCCAAGACCGCTACCACCAACATCGCGTGATCCGCTTTTGTCCACTCTGTAGAATCGTTCAAAAAGTCGGCTGATATTTTCGGACGAAACACCTTCGCCATTATCGCTAATTCTCACAATTATTTTATCTTTCGTTAGCTCTTCGATACTTACTTCGGTCGAACCTTTTTGTTTACCATATTTAATCGTGTTCACAATCAGATTGACAACTGCACGATGAATTTTCTCGCCATCGCCATAAACCATAATTGGTTTAGTATATTTTCTGTCAAAAAGTAATATAATATCTTTTTCTGATGCACTCATCTCCATAAGATCAAAAGCATTTTCTATAATCTCAACAATATTGAAGTTTCCCATTTTAAGATTTAGATTCCCAGTTTCGAGCTTGGCAATCATATCCAAATCTTGCACAATCAAAATCAATCTTTCGACACCTTTTTCAGCTCGACTGATATATTTTTTTCGGATAGATTTGTCATTCATCGCGCCATCGAGTAGCGTAGACAAATAACCTTGAACGGTAAATAGAGGTGTTTTGAGTTCGTGCGAAACATTTCCTAAAAATTCACGTCTGTATTCTTCACGAACTTTAAGCGTTTCAATTTCGAGCTTTTTGCTAGTTGCAAATTGTTTTACTTCCTGAGTAAGGGAAGCCATATCAGTAGTGACAGACTGCGTCGTAAAAGAAGACGATTCTAATAATGACACGTCGCTATAGATCTTTTTTACTTTCGAATAAATATATCTTTCTACTCGATACTGAACCGAGAAAAACGAAAACAAAGCCATAATTACAGCGAAATAAAGACATATTTCCCAAGAAAATACTGCGAAAAAATACATCAGAGTTCCCAACAACGCGGTGGAAAACAAGGTAATATACAACGTAGATATCGCTGCAAATTTATATGTATTTTTCAACTTCCTAATCATTACGCATCAAGCTTATAGCCAACTCCTTTGATAGTTGTAAAGAGATCATCGCCCATTTTTTCGCGGAGTTTTCTGATGTGTACATCAATTGTACGACCGCCAACGACGACTTCATTTCCCCAAACGCTATCCAAAATTTCTTCACGTTTAAAAACTTTTCCAGGTTTTGAAGCTAATAAATACAGCAATTCAAATTCTTTACGTGGCAGCACCAATTCTCGACCTTCGTGAACTACTTTGTATTCTTCTCTATTGATTTCTAATCCAGCAACATTCAACGTAGCGCTTCCATCTTTTTGATCCTTCAATCGTCGCAAAAGTCCTTTTACTTTACTTACCAAAATTTTTGGTTTGATAGGTTTTGCAATATAATCATCAGCGCCAGCTTCAAATCCTGCTAATTGTGAATAATCTTCATTTCGAGCACTTAGAAAAGTAATAATAACATTTTGCAATTCTGGCAGCAATCGTATTTGCTCGCAAGCTTCCATTCCATCCATGATGGGCATCATTACATCCATTATTATAAGATGTGGTAATTCTTTTTTGGCAGCAGCAATCGCTTCTTTTCCGTTTGAAGCTGTAAAAATCTGATATCCTTCTTGCACTAAATTATACCGAACTATCTCAATAATATCCGCATCATCATCGACCAATAAAATCTTAATATCTCTTTTTTTCATCTTGGAAATTAATCGCTTTAAGTGGTAAATGTAAAGATAAAAGAGGTAGCAATTATGGACTTAACCGTAATTTAATATGGTAACATTAACCTAACAATAAGAACTCTTACTAATAATATTGCGGTAACGAAGCCTTTAAACATCGGCCTTTACTTTGCTGAAATTTAAAAATTATTCTGATGAAACATTTGTTCTTCTTATTTGTTTTCCTTTTATCTGTTTGCACATTCGCGCAAGGACCTTCCACAATTTCGGGAACGGTAACTGACAATGATATGGCAACAGAGACATTACCTTATGTAAACATTAGCCTAAAGGGTACAAACATTGCAACCACCTCTGATGAAAACGGACACTACTTCTTGAAGGTGAATCCAGGAGCATATATTATTGAATTTAGCTACCTCGGATATTTAACATCTATTGAAAGTATACTTATAAATCCAGCAGAAGAGAAAAACCTTGACAAATCGATGCTTTCTGAAAGTCAGACATTAACTGAAGTAGTAATCAAAGCTAGAGTTAATAGACAAAAGGAAAGTGCTTTGTTGATGGAGCAGAAAAATCTGGTCGAAATAAAACAACATATCGGTGCGGAAGAATTTAGTAAGAAAGGCGTGGGTAATGCGGCTGCAGCTGTCGCTAAAGTTACAGGGATTTCCAAAGAAGAAGGTTCGGGCACGATGTACGTTCGCGGATTGGGTGACAGATATAATTCCACTTCGCTAAATGGACTGCCAATTCCGTCGAATGATACCGAGAAAAAGAATATCGATTTGGAATTATTTCCAACTGATATTATCCAATATATTGGAATCGACAAAATTTATAGTGCAAAGATGTTTGGAGATTTTGCCGGTGGAAATATTGATATAGTTTCAAAAGATTTTCAAGGACGTTCATTATTTGAAGTTGAAATCGGATCGAATATTAATAGCAATGCCGTAAATAAATCCGATTTTCAGTTGCAAGAAGGACCAAATTATTTTGGATTTTCAAAATATACGCTTCCGCAAAATGGCCTCTCGTCTTATGGATTTTCAAATAGCTTGAATCCAGAAAGTACATTGCCTGTTGGGAGCAGTGTTTCTATAAGAGCTGGAAAATCATTTGATATCGGTTCACAATCGAAGCTATCATTATTTGCAACAGCTAATTTTGATAGTAAATTCAATTACCGAGAAGGTTTAAACCAAAGTGTGAGTGCGCAAGGGGCGAAATTGAAATCTTTTAATCAGAAGAAATATTCTCATAACACAAGCGCTGTCGGAATGTTTAATGCAGGTTTGAATATAAAACCAGGATCGAAAATTAAATACAACTTTCTGTTTGTAAATTCTGCCGAGCAAGAAAATGACGAATACCGAGGATTTATCAGAGATATCGCCGAAGAAAATAACGGACTTATCCGAAGAGGCACTTACAATCAAACACAGCTTTATGTAAATCAGTTGTTGGGAGATCATAAAATCAATGACCGATTAGCTTTGAATTGGGGAACATCATACAATACTGTAAAAAGTGAAATGCCAGATCGTACCCAGAATACTTTGCGAATGAATACTGCAACAAATGAGTATGTTTTTGCTACAAATACAGCTTCAGACAATCACAGGTATTTCCAGAAATTGACAGAGAATGAAATTGCCGCATCTGTTTCTGCAGCATATAAATTTGGAAAAACTTCTGATGAAACTTTCAAAGGAATTTTTACAGTTGGTTATGATGGAAAATTTAAAACAAGAGATTTCGAAGCGATTCAGTTTAACTTCAAGATTGCAAATAATCAATCTACAACTACGGTAAACCCGTACAATCTTGATTCATTCTTTAATCAATCGAATTTTGATCAGAATTATTTCAGCATAAATACCTTCAACGGAACATTAGAGCCACAAACTTATAGCGGAACTCAAAATATACACGCTGCTTTTGCCACAGTTACTTACCAATTCTCTGAAGAATTCACAGCGGTTGCGGGACTTCGATCAGAACAATTGTTGCAAGAAGTAAAATGGAAAACACAGTTGGACAATATTGGAAGTAAAAATACTTTTGATCAGAATAAGTTGTTGCCCAGCATTATTGGAAAATACAGTTTGAATGAAAAAAGCAATTTACGTTTTGCGGCAAGCAAAACTTATACGCTTCCACAATTTAAAGAAAAAGCTCTTTTCGTTTATGAAGATGTAACAGAAATCAAAGTTGGTAATCCAAATTTATATCCTTCAGATGATTATAATTTCGACTTGAAATATGAATTTTTTCCAAAATCTGATGAGACTATTTCGCTAACTGCTTTCGGGAAATATATTCAGAATCCTATTAATGAAGTTACCCTTGCTTCTTCAACCAACGACATTTCGTTTATCAACACCGGAGATGCAGGTCACGCCTTGGGATTGGAATTTGAGGTAAAGAAGAACCTTTTTTCTTTCGGCGAAAGCCAAAACAACAAAATTTCCGCAGGACTTAATGCTTCTTACCTGAAAACGGAACAGAAATTAAGTTCCCAAAAAGTACGTGCGGAAACAGCTTACAACATCAATCTTACCCACGACAAAAGCAGTTTTACAGGAGCTTCGGACTTATTGCTTAATGCAGATTTGAGTTTTAACAGAACTTGGAATAATGATAAATCGCTGCAAATGACACTCGCTTATGCCTACAATTCTGACAGACTTTACGCTTTAGGATCAGAAATGAAAGGAAACTTAGTAGATCAAGCTATTGGACGATTTGACTTTATCTTGAAATCATCACTTTCGGACAAAATAGGACTAAGCTTTACAGCAAAAAACTTGACAGATCCTTCGGTTGAAAGAGTTCAGGAAAACGCCGGAGCACCAATCACAGTGCTGTCTTACAAAAACGGAATCGACTTCTCATTAAGTATTAACTATCAATTTTAGAGTTTACTATTTGGTTACATAACCGCATTTATGATAACAATCTGATGACAGTTGAATAACCTCCAAATAAAGTAGAAATTGAATATTTGTAAAAGAATTAAAAGACAAACAACAAACAAAAAAAATGAAAAACACAGTTAAGAAATTAGGATTACTATTTATGGCGGTAAGTATTTTTAGCGCTTGTACCAAAGACGACAGTCCAGCAATTGCAAGCAGTAGCTTTGTATTGAAGGCGAATGATTTTCAGGGAAAAATTACAGATGGCGACGTGACATTAGATCCTGCTGTGGTGTACAAACTTACAGGAAGCTTGACAGTTGCTGATGGTGCAAAACTTATAATTCCTGCAGGAACAGTAATCGAAGGAACGGTTGGAACCTCATATATCGCAGTTGCGCAAGGCGGAGAAATCTTTGTAAACGGAACGGCTCAAAAGCCAGTTGTAATGACAAGTTCGGCAGTAATTAAAGCACCTGGACAATGGGGTGGATTGGTAATTTGCGGAAAAGCACCAATTAATAAAGGAGTGACAGCATCTGCAGAAGTTTCAGAACTGACTTACGGAGGAACAAATTCTGATGATAATTCAGGGTCGATTTCTTACTTAAGAATCGAATATTCTGGTTACGCTTACAACAGCGAAAAGGAATTTAATGGACTGTCACTTTTTGGAGTTGGAAAAGGAACTACAATCGAATATGTTCAAGTATATCAAGGTGCAGATGATGGTTTTGAATTCTTTGGAGGAACAGTAGATACACGTTATTTAGTTTCTACATCAAATGAAGACGACCAATTTGACTGGACAGAAGGATGGAACGGAAATAATGAATTTTGGTTCGGAAAACTTGGATTAGGTCGTGGAAACAGAGGAATTGAAGCAGATAACAATTCCAATAATCACTTGGCACAACCGATATCAAATCCATCGATCAAGAATCTTACTTTGATAGGATTGGGCGACCAGGGAACGGAATCTCAAGCTATAAAATTGAGAGTTGGAACAAAGGGAATTTTCGAGAATCTAGTTCTTAGTAATTTCATTACAGGAATCGATATTCAGCATTCAGAAGGCATTGGATATGTTGCTTCTGAAGAGATTAAAATGACGAATGTTCGCTTTATTAATGTGACTACAAAAGCAAAAGGCAAAGACACTGCAGGTGCAACTGTAGATGTAACAAATGTCTTTACAGAGAATCCTGCAGCGACAGGTGCTGGAGACGGTGAAAATATACCGAGTTGGGCTGCGTCTTGGATCAGGTTATAATATTGAGAGTGTGTTAGTTAGAAGTTGAGCCTGCCGAAAAAGCAGGCTCTTTTTATGGTACAGTATTTGAAATAGATTTAGTATCTTTACAGCATAAAATACGCCATGAAAAAAAACTACTTATATACTATTATTCTTTTTATAACATTATCCTTTAGCAGTTTTGCTCAAGGTGGAAAATCGATGAGTCAAGACTCCAGCATCGATGGATTAAGTTTTTATCCAAATCCTGCAACAAACGGTAAGATTTTTATTGCGTCAAAATCTAATATTGCAAAAGAAGTTGCGATTTATGATGTCTTGGGCAAAAAAGTTTTCCAAACTACAAGCAGTTCAAAAGAAATCAACATTTCAAGTCTTTCTCCAGGTGTTTACATTATCAAAATCAAGGAAAATGACAATACTGCCACTAGAAAATTGATTATTAAGTAATTAAGGCACATTTGTTAGCAATAAATTAACCTTGGAAATGAGTTTCGTTTAAAAATCTTTATATATTTGTATTAATCGTTAACAACAAATCAAACAATTATGAAAAAACTCTACACTTTATTTTTCGCTGCTGCAGTTTCTTTCACCGCAAATGCTCAAGTTACCAATGGAAATCTGGAGGCTTGGACTGACAACAATACTCCCGAAGCTTTTTCTCCAGCTCCATTTACGGCTGGCGTAAGCAAAGAAGCAACGATCAAACACGGGGGAGAATTCTCTGCAAAGCATCAGACACCTACATTGCCTACGTCAGGAACTTCTGTAAAGATTCAGAATGAAACTGCAGTAATTGTTCCCGGAGTTTCCTACACAATTTCTTATTGGTATTTGGACAATGATCCTGCTGCCAAAAGTAGACCTTGGATTTATTGGTTAAATGAGACAAATGCTACTATTACAGCAAATGAAGCTGAATTTAGACCAAGTACTTACAGTACTGATAGTCCTGATTGGCAACTTTGGACTACAACGGTTGTAGCTCCAGCCGGTGCAGCAAAACTGAGATTCGAAATGAGATCTTACGCAGATGGAAGCGCTGGTGGTGGCGTAATCTACTACGATGATATGTCTGTAACTTCTCCGATGAAAGTTAGCCAAAACTCAATTAACGGACTTAATATTTATCCAAACCCGGTAACTACGGGTACATTTTATATCAATACTAGTTCTAATGATCAAAAATCTGTAAGCATTTTTGATGTTTTAGGAAAACAAGTTCTAAAAACTAAAACTTCAAATGCTGTAAATGTTTCAGCTTTGACAAGTGGAGTTTATATCTTGAAAATCACAGAAAATGGATCTACAGCGACTAGAAAATTAGTAATCAAGTAAGTTCTAAATAATTCTTTTAAGGAAAGGCTTCAATGAAAATTGAGGCCTTTTTTTGTTCCTTATCCGGCCCATCCTCCCCCCAACCCCCTCCGAAGGAAGGGGAGGTCAGACGTGACGTAAAGATTGATATTTATTGTCGTTTTGCAGATAGTTGCAAGAATGATGATTTTTATTAGGAGCTATTTGCTTCGCTCAGGTCCCGCTTTCCGCTGTATCTTTCTTGCATTGCAGCTATCGCAGCAATTCAAGAAAGGATGCCGCTGCAATCGGGGCTAGAAAATCCTCAACTCGACCATCCTCCCCCCAGCCCCCTCCGAAGGAGGGGGAGGTCTGACGCAATGTTTTTATTTATGATTCAGTGTTAATTTAGACTTCTCTTGTTGCTTGGTCATTGCGATTCGAAGAACATTCTCGAGAACCAATCGCACATAATTCTTCGTTTCATTTCAAAAAATTCCAGATTACTTGTTACAAGAAAATTACTATTTGAAAAGCTGCTCCGCAAACCTTATCCGCAAACTTGTCATTCTGACAAAGGAAGGATCCCATTTGTAGCTCAATGCTATTTGATTCGATGCGAAGTTTTTCTGCGACCAAAAAATTGCTTGTCTAAGCTAACAAAGCAAAACCTTACCAATAAAACTTCATCCTGATGAAGGAAGAAGACACGAGCGACTGCGTACTGGCGAAGCAATCGCATATAACACTTGCTGTTATTTAATTACAATGAATGTTCTTTATTGTGAAATCCTTCACAAAGCACAATTATCTCTGTTAAAAACTCAAATGAAATATCGAATCAAATACACAATACAATTACTTCCGATTAAGATCAACCAACACATAACTGACATTTCTTCCACCTTCTTTTGTTTGTTGCAAAAAACCTTTTGCTATTAAATTCTTGATATCTCGTAAGGCTGTATCAGTGGAAGTCTTCGCCATTTTTGCCCATTTTGAAATTTGCAGCTTGTCTTCAAATCCATCAAAAAGTTTATTAAAAATAAAACGTTGCGGTCATTAATTTGATTGTCTTCGTTTTAATTCCTAAATTGCACTGTTCTCATTATATTTTCAGTTCTATTTTCGGAATCCAGCATTGCATTTTTGAGACATTGCAAAAACCACACTAGCCATTCATTAATGTCACCACTACTATGCTGTACTTTTTGCAATACTTCGTAATATTGTTTGCGTTCAATTGATATTTGACTCGACATACTGTAGAATCGTTCAGAGCTACCCTCGCCGCGAGCAAGCAACATATCAATTATTGCACGACCTATTCTCCCATTTCCATCATTAAATGGGTGAATGATGATAAACCAAAAGTGCGCTATTGCAGCTTTGAGTACAAAGTCAAGAGTATTTTCATTGTTGAACCAATCTAAAAATTTATCCATTTCTGCTTTGACAAGCTTGGGATCGATGGCTTGATAGTGCACTTTTTCACTCCCGATTCCGCCCGAAATTATCTGCATTTCTTTTGTTCGATATTGCGCAATTTCAATTTGATAAATAGTACTATAGCCCGTTGGAAAGAGTGCTGCGTGCCATCCAAAAAAACGCTCCTCATAAAATGGTAAATTGTAGGCTTTGTTGCATCAAGCGTCATTTGTACTACTTCTTCTACATAGTGACTGCTCGGCAAAATTCCCGCCACATTAATTCTCAATCGCTTTGCAATAGATGATCGAACTTGGTCATAATTTAATATTTCACCCTCTATTGCAGATGATTTCATTACGTCCAAGGTTAATAAGTTAAGAGTGGTTTCTTCTTTAGCAGAAAATCCTAAAGCATTCATTTGTCCAATGATTTTACCTTGCATCAATCGAACTTCTCCAAATAGAGCACTGATAACTTTATCATCCCAGGTAAAATCTGTCCAATTTTTGTTATCGTAAATATATTTTGCCATCTAGAAATTCTATGCGGTAAATATAAGTACTATTCACCGCAAATATGCGGTGAATAAGTGAATTAATCTCCCCATTATGTTGAATGGCGGAATTAATATTAAACTCAATATTATGCTCAAAATATATACAGTTTCTGATGCTGCACGTTTAAATTAATCACTTCTCCTAAACTTCAATCTTGCTACCTTTTCTTTCCTGCAAGGTTTCAAAATCCTTGTAGGTATAATATTAAAACCTGTCTCGCTGGGAAGTCGCGACAGCTTTTCTAATGCTGAATTTATATCACGTTAGCTAATACCTACAAGGTTAAAAAAAACTTGTAGAATATCAGAAGGATTCTAAAGAGATTTTTTAAATTGGAAAGCACACCTTCAATTATATTAATTATTCACGGTTATTTTCTTCTCCGTGCCCTCGGAATCTTTAATCGTCATTTCTAATTTGTTATGAGTTCTAAAAATCGATTTTTCAATCAAGAGTTCGCAAAAATCAGAATTAAAGAAGCTTTTACCATTTATGTCCAAAATCTGGTCACCAAATTTAATCTTGTCTTTTAAATCATTGTCCCACACTAAACCAATTACAGCTTTATTGTCAATTATAGTCGGACTAAAACTAAAAGACTTTTCGTCTAATTCAACTACCTTATTAAATCGTTCGTAATAAAAGTGACCATTTATATAATCAATCGTTACGTTACCATACAGCAATATTCCTGAACCTATTCGCGAATTATTATCACTTGTTGTAATTACATTTATTCCTTTAAAAACAGCTTTATTTATTTCTATTTTTGGAACTTTCAGTTGATAATATGTGCTTTCACTTTCTGCGCCAAATAGACTTGTACCTTGTATTCCTTTCGCTGTAGAATTTATTTTGAAAATATTATCTTTCTGAAAAATTTCTAAATGACTATTTGCTAAATCATAAAACCCGCTCATTCCTGTATCTATAAAAACTTGTTCTCTTGCTTTTCCATTACCGGTCAATTCTATCCAAATATAAGGTGTACTCTGATTGTCAGGAAATTGAATTTTTGATGAATACTGTTTATTTAATGACAATTTTTTAATATTATCCGTCAATTTGATTAGTTTTTCTTTTGGCAAAATCTGAATAATAGAATTTCGAAGTAAATTACTACCTATAAATCCATCAATTTTGAAACATTCAAATATAAGGCTTGAATCATCTTTATTAACTAATGAAGGCATATTCGTATAAGAAACACCACCAATCTTAATTAATGGAATAGTTACTAAATCCAAACTGTCTGGTTTATTATTAGCATCCCTAACTATCATTTTTTGTTGAAAATTTGTAATTATTTTGTCAGTAAGGTTCGTCGTGATAATGTTTGGAGCGCCAGTATCCAAAAGAAACTTGTAGGTGTGACCCTCAATTTCAACGGGAATAATGATTTTTTCATTAATCCACTCATAATTGATTTCAGTATAGAAATTTGCTTGAGTTACACCCGAATTAAATCCTTGTCCAAATCCTAAATTGGAAATGAAAATAATTATCATCAAAATTTTGAATTTCAGCATTTTTGTCATTTGATTAATTTTTCCTGCTTTTTATATATGCCGTAGCTGATATAGCAATGCAACATCTAGATTTTTAATAACTTAATACATAAGTCATTGAATTGCTAATTTACCTATATTATCCTTAGTTTTGATAAATATTGCTCATCTTCAATGTAAGTGCATAATCCCCATCACAGGCGATTCCTACCACAAACCAACAACCTCACTTCAATGTTACCACTATTCCCGCGTGAGGGATGGTCGTGAAAATCCTTTGTTGTGGCGTCGCGGAGCAAACGCTACAACAAAGATTGGGAACAGACAGCCCGGCCCAAAGGGACACGCCCAAAAAAAAACTATGAACTGAAAACCAATCATTCTTCACTAGGCACATTTACGGCTACGGCTTTCTGGAAAAATTCGTATTTTTACAAAAATATTTGCTGTGAATATATATCCTGATATCTTTAATATCTCCTCTAAAAAAGAATTTCAAAAAATCGCGCTCAAGGTTTTTCGGTTTCAGTATGATAATAATGCAGTATATCGAGAATTCTGCGAGGCGCTGAAGGTGGAAAAACATTTGGTAAAAACGCTTGAAGAGATTCCGTTTCTGCCGATTCAGTTTTTTAAGAGTCATCAAATTGTGAGCAGTACCGACAAACCTCAAGTCATATTTACGAGTAGCGGGACTACTGGAACCACGACTTCTCAGCATTTTGTAACGGATGTTAGTCTTTACGAGCAAAGTTATAGACAGGGATTTGCGGAATTTTATGGCAATATTGAAGACTATATTTTTCTAGCACTATTGCCCTCTTATCAAGAAAGATCGGGCTCTTCGCTGATCTATATGGTGGAAGATTTGATTTCGCTTTCGCATAATGAGGACAGCGGTTTTTATCTTTACAACCACGATGAGCTGATTGCAAAGCTTCGAGAATTTGATAAACTGGAGAAAAATGTGATTTTGATGGGCGTGACTTATGCGCTTTTGAATTTAATTGAAAAGGAGAAATTCGATTTCATGAATCTGATTATTATGGAAACTGGCGGGATGAAAGGTCGTAGAAAAGAGATGATTCGTGAGGAATTACACGAGATTCTCTGCGATGGTTTTGGCGTAAGCAGCATACATTCAGAATACGGAATGACGGAATTGCTGTCGCAGGCATACTCACTTGGCGATGGCGTTTTTAATTGTCCGCAATGGATGGATGTGATGATGCGCGATACCGAAGATCCGCTCAGTTATATTGGCAATGGAAAAACTGGGGGAATCAATGTTATAGATCTTGCAAATATAAATTCTTGCTCGTTTATTGCCACGCAGGATTTAGGAAAAAAATACGATAATGGTACTTTTGAAGTACTCGGTAGGTTTGATAATTCGGATATTCGGGGTTGCAATCTGATGGTTTTATAAAGCAAAAAAGCTGTATTCTTTTCGAACACAGCTTTTTTTATTGTGATAATTTCAGATTATTTTACCTGAATAATAAAGTAATTTTTCTTCCCTCTTTGCAGCAAAATAAACTCATCATTTATAAGATCAGACGTAGACAGTTTATAGTCTTCAGTTACTTTTTCTTTATTTACAGAAATCGAATTTGCAGTTAATGCACGTCTCGCTTCTCCATTTGAATTAAAAAATCCTGTTTTTTCATTTAGAGCGGTGATGATTTCCAAACCTTCATTAAGATCATCTCTCGACACTTGCGCTTGAGGCACACCATCAAAAATATCTAGGAAAGTCGCGGCATCAAGTGCTTTTAAATCTGCTGCTGTAGCTGATCCGAAAAGAATTCCCGAAGCTTTTACTGCTTTGTCATACTCTTCTTGATTGTGAACAAATACCGTAATTGATTCTGCCAAAGCTATTTGCAAAGTTCTTAAATGCGGCGCTTCACGGTGCTCTATAATCAATTTCTCAATCGCTTCTTGATCGAAAAAAGTAAATATTTTGATATATTTCTCTGCATCTTCATCAGCGGCATTCAACCAAAATTGGTAGAATTTGTACACCGATGTTTTGTCTGTGTCAAGCCATACGTTTCCACCTTCAGATTTTCCGAATTTAGAACCGTCTGCTTTCGTAATAAGTGGCGTGGTCATTGCAAAAACTTTTGCACCTTCTCCACCCATTCGGCGCACAAGCTCTGTACCAGTAGTAATATTTCCCCATTGATCAGAACCACCCATTTGCAGTTTTACATCGTGGTTTTTATATAGATAATAAAAATCGTATCCTTGAATTAGCTGATAGGTGAATTCTGTAAACGACATTCCGTCGCCGATTTCTCCATTCAAACGTTTTTTTACTGAATCTTTTGCCATCATATAATTGACGGTGATTCTCTTGCCCACTTCACGCGCAAAATCGATGAAACTAAATTCCTT
>JBBSRP010000007.1:0-27428 GCA_038242935.1 Flavobacteriales bacterium | reverse complement strand
CTTGTGGCTTTGCGGAGCGAAAGCTACAAGAAAGATTGAGAACAGACAGCCCGGCCCAAAGGGACACGCCCAAATAAAAATTCGGAAAGTACTAATTAGATTTTGAAGAAGTTTCCTAAAACTAAAGCTGATCAAAGTCTTTTATAAGTTTGCTTTTACTTCAGATTATTCGTCTTCAAGAAATTTTTTGATGTCCTTGTTTGAGCCATAAACCACCAAAATATTGTCGGTGTCAAGAATGTCATCTGGATTTGTGACACCTTTTATCTTATTAATTTTTCTGCTTTTGCCGATTGCACTTTTAATTTCTGTCTTTGATATAGTGGCCAATACCAATAGATTATATTGCTCCCGTAGATCAATAGCGCGAAGGATTTTGCCATCATAGTTTTGGGGCAGGTTTACTTCTACAACACTATAGTCATCTCCTAATTCAAATGAATCTACTACTCCTGTAAAACATAATTTTTTGGCCCATCGCTCAGCTGTTTCTTCCTCTGGGTGTACAATTTCGTCAACGCCAATGGCTTGCAAAATCTTTTCGTGCAAAGGATTAATTGCTCGGCTTATCAATCTTTTTACATTGAAGTTTTTGAAAAGAGCAGTGGCCATAATATTAGCTCCTTGGTCTTCGCCTATTGCAATTATTACTATATCAGTATCTTTTAACGGAAGCCCTGACACGGTGTACTCATCAGTTGCATCCATTTGGATGGTATGCGAAATCTTCTCTTTGTAATTATCTACTCGGCTCATATTAGTATCAATACCAATAACCTCGTGTCCTTGTGCAGTGAGTTTTTCACCTAAGAAAGCGCCAAAACTTCCTAATCCTACAATTATATATTTCATACTGATGTTCTTTTAATTTATTGTAATCTCCTCTGTTGGATACCTGTAATTTTGTTGCTTTGCCTTTTTTATTATGGCAATCATCACAGTTAGCATACTAACCCTACCTACAAACATTATGACAACTATGACAAATTTGCTGTAAGCACTCAAGCTAGCAGTTATACCTATACTTAATCCACTTGTACTATAGGCTGAAAAGCATTCAAAAGCAATACTGATCAGACTTTTTTCGCTATCAAAAATGGAAATTAAAATTATTCCTGTACCTATTACCAGTAGTGACAATGTAATGGCGGCAAAGGCTCGGCGTACCGAAATATCTGCTATCTCTCTCCTGAAAACCTCTATACGCGTTTTACCTTTTGCTAAACTTAAAAAGTTGAGTGTTGCAATGGCAAAGGTATTTGTCTTAATACCACCACCTGTAGAAGCGGGAGATGCCCCAATCCACATCAACAGAAAGATTAGCATAACGGTAGAGAAATTGAGCGCGGTCATATCTACTGTATTAAAACCAGCGGTACGTGGAGTTGTAGCTCCAAAAAGGGCGGTAACTACCTTGCCAAATCCATGATGGTCTGCTAAAGTATTGTTGAATTCATTTATATAAAACAGAATTGTACCTCCAACTATTAAAATGGAAGTTGTAATAAGGGTAATGCGACTATTGAGATTTAGAAGCCAAGGTTGGTGGGACTGTTTGATTCCAGTTAAAAAAGCAATTTTTTTCTTAATAAAATATTTTACATATTTTACAAGGTTAACCACAATTGGAAAACCAAGACCGCCCAAAACAAATGAGAAAATAATAATAAGCTGTAATGGGTAATTGTATCTAAAGCCGTCCTCAAACAAGTTGTTTGACAAAGTAGAAAAACCTGCATTACAAAATGCCGAAACTGAATGAAAGACTGAGAAAAATATCCGCTCTAGAATCGACGGAATGAGGGTTTTGTCAAGTGTAAAAAATATGACAATGGCCGAAAATAATTCAATTGAAAGGGTTATAAGTATGACTTTTTTGAATGTTGAGAACACTTCTCCAAATTTATTAGAGCCGGTCATATTACTTAAAGTAAGTTGATTTTCGTAAGATGTTCCTCCTTTGAAAAAGTAACTGAAATAACTTGCGAACGTTAGGATACCAATGCCGCCCGCCTGAATTAGTCCAAGTATAATGCCCTGACCAAATGTTGTAAAATGGCTTCCCGTATCGACCACAATCAATCCTGTAACACAAACTGCGCTTGTGGAAGTGAATAATGCATCAATAAACGAAAGGCCAGTATATGTTGCCTTTGGCAGCATCAATAACAAAGTTCCTATAAGTATAATGCTCAAAAAACTTAGAACAAATAGTTGAGCAGGGTTCAAATAGGTGCGTTTGTAAGAAATGTTTCGTTCGGAAAACTCCCTGATGAAAGTTAAGAATATGGCAAATTTCACCCAAATTTCGTGGTAGGAGGAAGAAATATTAAGTTGTGTTTCTTTGCCAAAAAAATGTACTACTAAAATGGCTAGTGTAAGTATTACTGTAATTCCATCAAAAATTATAACGCTCCGTTTTATGGATTTCGACTTTACAACATACCTTAACACCGTTGCGATTATACCCGTTGTGAGGACAATAATATAATAGTCAATCAAATAACGCTGGGATTGCATGGATTGATTAAATCCAAAATCAATGACAAATAGAATCAGTCCTACAATACTAATGATGAAAGCAAAATTAAAAAAATAGGATAATGCTAATTTTAAATTTTTGAGTTTTGTTGGCATCCAAATACGTTAATTTTGAAAAATAATTGAGTTGGTAAAACTAGTCTTTTTTAAGTTGCACTAGGTTTTGAGAGATGGAAAAAAATGCTCTCTTTTGCGTAATATAAAACCTAGATTTATGCATCTGTAGGATATAGTTTAATAAAATAATGCTAGCTAAGATATGTTAACTATTAATTTTTTGTAGTTCTTGTGTAAAACTTGTGGATTAATTTTAAATGAGTAGATAATAAAGCACGGATTGCACCCGAGCCTTTGGTCGAACAGGCGAAGTAAATCTGCGCTATCGTGTACGTAGGGAATTGTTGCCTCAGCCTTTCGTACCTTGTGGTCTCACTTTGCTAACCTTGCGGTAGAAACTTCTTCGCTAGACTTTATCCGATCGAAGACTAATTTGTCTAGCAGGGATATACACGAGGCTTTAGCCGAACCGACGAAGTAAATCCGCGCTATCGTCTCCGTAGCAGATCTTGCTTCAACTCCTTGCGAACCGACATTACAACAAATACCAATGATTTGCAATGCTAATATTCGGAAAAAAATAGGGTTTAACTTTAATTAAAAAATCAAACCCTATGCATCTGAAACACTACATCAATACAAGTATCTCTTTTTTAAAATATCTTATGAATTATTAAAGTTTAAGGTTTTTTTTTTCTTGTGCTACTCTTACATTCTTTTTCCATGCGTGCAAATGATTTGTTTTGAGAGATTTTTTAGTTTTCGCTCCTTTTATTTTTGCAGGTGCTGCTGCTTTGTTTGCGTTGTTTACAAAAGATAATTGGCCTGAATACGACGCCGTAATTGTGTTTTGTCTGTCGTCCACACCATCTACAGTAATTGTATAAACTCCAGCTTCTTTGGCGATAACTACTGTACCGGTTTTAATTGGTGCATAATTATTAATGTTATCTGTATATAGTTCGTAGAACCATGTTCCATAATCAAGCCCTACTTCGAATCCACCACCTGAACCTGCATTTCCAGCAATTTCAACACCAAGAGGATAAATACCTGTAGGAATATCAGCTGTTACTCCATTCTCTGTATAAAATGTCACACGCATATAATCACCAGTGCCTTCAGTTGCCCAATAATATTCAGGGTACGCAATTACATTTTCATTAAACAAGTACACATTCCATCTGTTGTTATCTTTACCATCAATAGGTGATTGTCCTTTGTACTCAATATAACCGTAGTCTAATTGTCCTACTTGTCTATTCGCTACCAGCGAGCTAACGGTGTATTCATCACCTTGTCTCACATTTCCAACATATTTACCAATGTGTCTCGAACCGTCATGCAACTCGATGTTGAAACGAATTTCTTGACCGTCTCCGTTGTCCATAACTTTTACAGAACCGCCAGTAATAAAATCCTCAATCTCAATTCCTGCTTCACTATCGTTATGTTGAAAAGCTGCAAAAGCATAGTATGGTGCACCGTCTTCGATTTCTTGTTGCGATGCGATGCGGAAAGTACCTACCTCATATTCTGTAGAAGGAGTGTACGTCTGATTAGGAACTTTTGCTTCCCAAGCTTTCGGAGCCATAGTGTTAAAGAAAGATAGTGATAAGTAATATCCATCTCCTATCAACTCACCGTAATTATTAGTATCCCCTTGCGAAAACAAAGTCATGTATTCTCCTACATCAGGATAATCATATTCGTTATCGCCCCAATACCACCCGTTTTGTTTGGTGTAGTGTACCTCATACACTGGCTCGATATCAATCAACCCATTAAAGTTAATGGTATAAGAAACATTTTGAGCATCGCTTACCGTTCCTGTAATCGTATACATTTCACCATTGCGATTTACTGTCAATTGTCCAGAAGTGATAGTTGACTGAACATTGTCTTTTGTCCAATAACTATCTGTATTGATTGTATACAACGTCGCCTCCTGAGAAACTATGTAATTTTCTGCTTTCAATTCTGCTTCTAAAAGGTCACTTTCGGCCACTGGATTTGAGATGAAATGCAGGTCAAAATTGACATTAGGCGCATTCAGCACTATTTTAAAAAGACCTGTATTGTTTTCAGTAGTTGAATAAACACCTTTTGCACTCTCGATGGTGATTTCTGGTATGTCATTCTGTGGGCCATTGGACGAATCATCGTTGCTGCATGAGACAAAACTTGCACTAATCACAACAAAAAGTGCTAAGGATTTAAGTAGATTCTTCATAATTGTGTTGCTATTTAAATAATTAGAAAATAAAAATTATATGACAGATAAAGTATGATGAACGAGCAAATATCAATTAGTCGATAAAAAGAAATAGCTATTTTTAGTCATTATCAAAAATTATCATACACAAAAATAACTATACGATCCTTCAATACTAATTAATTAGCAATCCTTAACATTAATGAATTGCGGAAATTTATTATGCGCTAATTAGTTGCATAGTTTATGCCCCTAATAGGTTCGTAGCATTATTTTAAATATAAAACTTATACATTTAAAATATGAAATTCAAGAAATGGACTTTGATCAGAAGTTAAAGATTTTAGCTAGTTCAGAAGAGAGAGATACTGTAGAGGCTTGCCGTAAATATGGCGTCAGTACAATCATCTTGTATAATTGCAAGAAAAAGGATAAACACCTGCTAACTGACAGCCAGGCCCAAAAGGACACGCCCAAAAAAAAATCAGCCAATCTTAAAAAAGAAACACGAATTTGAAACTTAAAAAGTTTTATGTGTTATTGCACAATCGTCATTTTTTAAAAGATGTGTTCTGTAGCTGCGCTGCCTCAAAATCTTTCCAAACAAGTTAATGGCTGGGTCACAGCTGGCTCTCCAGAAATAGAACCGGCAAACTGTTTAACAAAGTCTTAGTTGTAAGCAGTCTGATCTGTAGTTTTAAGTAAGTCCAAAACTACTTTTTTGGAATTCCATTCATCGTAAACATCCATACCATAAAAGCCTACTTTTTTATCTTGTGGTAATTGGTCATTATGATTGCGAAGCCATTCGGCAAGTGCAACAACCTCTTCATTGGCCCACATCCAAGTTGGCCATCTAACGAGTTTTAACAAAACTTCTTTGGCAGAATTTCCGGCACCTTCCACATTTTTCACATAGTTATTAAGATGGTATAAGCTAGCAAAATCGCCTTCTACGCCAATAAGATTAAAACCTTGCTCGGCTATCAGTCGTCTGCTTATCTTGTCGCGCCATAAATAGTATTCGTGCGTCCCATGACTAGCCTCTCCCAGTAAAACTAACTGCTTATCCGCAGCAACCGTTATAAGCTTATCTAAGCTGGCATCCCCTTCTAGAGGAATAGCTTTTTGTTCAAAATTTTGAGCGCAGGAAAATAAACTAAATAAAAACATTAAAAAACATATTAAATGTGTCCTGATTAGATGCATTTCATCAAGATAAGGATAATTAATCTGATTGCCACTGCAATGTCGTTTAGTACGAGTATTCCGAAGTAGCATTATCTTCTTTATGCGATTTGTTTATGTTTTCATGCCGCAAATATCGTACATAGGAATTAATGATACAGCTCGGACAACACCCGAGGCTTTTGCCGAACTGACGAAGTAAATTTGCGCTGTCGTTTTCATGGGAAACTGTTTTATTAACTATTTCTAGAGAGCGCATGTGCAATCAAATATTATTCGATTTGCTTCGCCCGTTCGCGTTGCTCGGTCTCCTTCTTCGAATTGAGAAGCCTGTGCGTAGACACAACTTTATTATAACGACGCGCAATTATAATTCCGTCCCTACGGGACTATTTGCTCAATGGTAATCTTATTTACCCGCAGCTAAAGCGGCGGGCTACAATAATGTCGTCCCTCTGGGACTTTCTGCAATCCTGTTTACCACCTCATTAAGTGTTTATTTGCATTTTCTTTAATTTGGATATTTAAGTTTGAAACAAAACTTAGTGACCTTTTCAATCTCACTTTGCAAACCTTGCGATAAAAATTTATTCCGTAATCTAATGATGACTCACCTTTCAACCACCTCTCTTCAATGTTACCACAAGTCTCGCGTGAGGGATGGTCGCGGACCCGAGCTTTTGCGAACTGGCGAAGCAAATCCTTTGTTGTGGCTTTGCGGAGCAAAAGCTACAAGAAAGATTGGGAACAGACAGGCCGGCCCGCAGGGACACACCCAAAAAAAAATCCGCCAATCTTAAAAAAGAAAGGCGGATTTGAAACTTAAAAATTTCTATGGGTTATTCCACAATCGTCATTTCGTCAACGATGTGTTTTGCACCTGCATATTTGTCGATAAGCCAAAGTACGTAGCGAATATCAACACTAATTGTACGCTGTAATTTTGGGTCAAAGATAACGTCTCCAGCCATCGCCTCGATGTTACCATCAAAAGCAATTCCTAATAATTCACCTTTACCATTCAATACTGGCGATCCAGAGTTTCCTCCAGTAATATCATTGTCAGTAAGGAAATTTATTGGCATATAACCGTCTTTGTCTGCATAACGACCGTAGTCTCTAGCTTTGTTCATTTCGATAATTTTTGTTGGCATATCGAATTCTGGGTCATTAGGGATATATTTCTTCACCATACCATCCATAGTTGTATAGTAATTTGCTTTCGAATCACTTTTCGCAGTTGCAGGAAGCGATCGCACTTTACCGTATGTAAGTCTCAAAGTTGAGTTTGCATCTGGGTACTTGATCGTGTTCAGTTTTGACTCTCTAAGACCTTCTACCAACAGACGGAATGATTTAGAAAAGTCATCAGCAAGTTGCTTTTGCGCTGGAGTTTCGGCTCTCAATTGCGTGATAAGCGCAGTAGACATCTTGAATAAAGGATCTTCTGAAATCATTGCTGGCTTAGGATCTTTCATAAAAGCTTCAAGAGATTCTTTTGAAGTAAAAATACTTTTTGCAGTAGCATTTTCTACATCTTTACGGAACTCACCATTGTTTGCTTTTTTAAGCTCTGCGATATATTCTGGCAAACCGTAAGCAGCACCTTTTGCAGCATAAATATTCAACTGCGCTGTAAGTACGTCTTTTTCTAGTGGCGCATAAAACTCGCCATAAGTATCGTCAATAGCTGCCGTGATACCTGGCAACATTTCTGCCTGCTTCGCTTCGTTTTCTCCGTAAAATTGAATCAATGCATTACCAATAGAATAAGGTCTTACACCATAAGCTGTAGTTCTCAATAATTGGTTTAGGTAACTATCGTGACTTGCTTTTAGGTTCGTTTGCGCGTAGTAATTATTGATAGTCGCGATAACATTACCATACTTAGCTTTGTTTGCTTTTTTGTTTGCCCATTTGTTGAATTTTGCTTCTTCAGTTGCTTTTGTAGCAGCAGTTTGGTGCTGAGTAAGGGCATCAATCATTCCTTGACGGTTTTTCCAGTAGTTTGCAGTAGACGCATATTTTGATGCATACTGAAGGTTTACTGTTTCGTCTTTGGTCATGTATTTTTTCATCTGGTCCATTCCAGTTTTTGCACCTTCAACCCAAGCAGGATACGCATACTTTACGTTTTGCTCAATTCCACCAGCTGGCATCCAACGATTTGTACGACCTGGATAACCAAGAATCATTGCGAAGTCATTTTCTTCAAAACCTTTAAGGCTCACTGGTAAGTGGTGCTTAGGTTTCATAGGAACGTTGTCTTTTGAATAATCTGCAGGATTACCATCTTTGTCTGTGTAAACACGGAACATTGAGAAATCTCCTGTGTGACGTGGCCACTCCCAGTTGTCTGTATCTCCTCCAAATTTACCAACACTTTCTGGTGGTGTACCTACAAGACGAACGTCTTGGAAATCTTGGTATACGAAGTAGTAATACTCATTTCCTTGAAAGAATGGACGAACAGAAACAGTGTATTTTCCGTCTTCGCTATTTTCTTTTTCGATCAAAGCACTTTCGCGTTGAATAGCTTTCATTCTTTCTTCCTCAGTCATATTTGCATTAACTTTCCCAAGAATTCTTTTTGAAACATCATCCATACGCACGAAGAAACGCACATAAAGAGATTTAGGTTTCATCTCTGAAGCTTTGTCTTTTGCCCAAAAACCATTTTTAAGGTAGTTTTGTTCTGCGCTAGACAATTCTGCAATTGCATCATATCCACAATGGTGGTTTGTAAGTACAAGACCATCTTTTGAAACCATCTCTGCTGTACAACCTCCGTTGAATTGAACAATTGCATCTTTCAAACTGTGATTGTTGATGCTGTAGATTTCTTCTGCTGTAAGTTGCAGACCCATTTTTTCCATGTCACGTTGATTCAAACGATCAATGAACATTAAGAACCACATACCTTCATCTGCTTTTACCGGAAACGCCATAAGGCACATGGCAAGAAATAAAACAATTTTTTTCATGTTTTTGGTGAATTTGATTATATTATTATAATGCAGATTAATGCACTAGCTTTTTTAAACTGTTTTTCAAGTCCTTTTTTTCAGCGATGCGAATATAAAACTTATTATTAATTAGTAGCTGAATGCTTGTTGAAAACTGATACTTTGGCAGACTATTTAACTTATAATTTAGAATTTTTCTGATGCCATTAGGAAGAATTCATGGCTTTTATAATATTATACTGCAAACTGTTGCTTAGAATACTAAAAGAATGGGTTCTTGGGAAGTGATAAGAACAGAGCGTATTCCAGTTTTTTATGTTAATATTATAATCTTGTTTTGGCGTTTTTCGATTATAAATCCTAAATTTAGGAGCAATAAATATTTGATAGCAAAAAGATGTATGTGCCTCACCAACACATTGATTCCAAAACAACCAGAACAACTATTGTGTTGGAAAAAGTTTGAATCAGCTTTTAATTATCAAACTACTAACAAACCAAAAAAGATGAAAGCTATGAATTTAATTGACACACTACGAAACGAAGTAAGTGGCCGAGCGGTCGCCAGAATAAGTCAGAGAATAGGTGGAAGTGACGAAGAAGTTCGCACAGCCTTTAACTTTGCAATTCCTGCTGTACTCGCGGGAATCCTTACAAATGGAATCAAACAAGGAGACGAAACTCACTTTATTACACTGCAACCTCATCACACTGGCGAAGAATTTAATGCCGATGAGCGCCTCGACCAAGATGACAAAACGCTGATCGAAGATGGAAAAGAAATGATGACTAATTTCTTTTCTGGCGAGGAAGATGCTTTGTGTGGAGAACTAGCTTTGGCTACTGGAATTGATAAAGAAAAATCAATTAGTTTATTTGCGATGATCGTTCCAGTAATCGGCAGTTATATCAGCAAAATGATGTTTGAAAAAAAATGGAACACACAAGATTTGATGTATGCCATTGGCGAAAGTAGAGCAGATATAAATGCGGCGCTTCCGCTAAATATAAAATCGAAACTAAATCTCGGTGCCACTCACCAAATGGACACTTCTGACCTTCCAGACGAAACCATTCCGTTTACCGATGGAACAGTTATAGAAACTAGAAAATCATTTTTCGGAAAAGCTGAACAAGAAAATGGAGGATTTTTACGCTGGTTTATTCCACTTGCAATTATCGTCATTTTATTTTGGTGGCTGGCAGGAAAACCAGGTTGCGCAAGAGAGAAAATGGTTGCTGGAGTAGCTCAAGATAGCATCTCGGCAAATCTTGATACCATTGGCGAAAAGCTAAAAGAAGCATTTGTTGCAACTGCTGGCGCTCTAGATGCTTCAGGAAATTATATCATTGATATTGGGCCGGAAGGAACTAGAAAACTTAAAGATGGCGAACGTCTGATCATTGGAGAAAATTCTGTTGAGAATAAAATGATCGATTTTGCCGAAGCTAAAGATCGTAAAGCAAAAGAAAGCGATTGGATAACTTTTGATCGAATCTATTTTGAAACAGGAAAAACTACTCTTAAAGCGAGTTCAGAAAAACAACTTGAGAATATCGCTGCAATTATGAAATCCTATCCGAATATCTTTCTAAAACTTGGTGGATATACAGACAATACTGGAGACAAAGCTGTAAACAACAAAATTTCTACTAAACGTGCCGAATCATGTCAAGCAGCGTTAGTAGCTCTCGGAGTAGACAAAGCAAGATTAACTACTAAAGGTTACGGTTCTTCAAATCCAATTGCTGATAATAAAACTGAAGAAGGAAGAGCACAAAACAGAAGAATTTCTGTGAAAGTGATGATTTAGGTATTAGAGAGTAAAAATTAGAGATTAGAGGTTAGAAAAGGAGATTTGGAATTAGAATTTGAAACTTAAAGAATGCAATTTCACTATTTGAAATTTCAGATTTTAGATGCTCAAATTTCAGACTTTAAAAAGTTAAGAAATTGCGTTAATCAACAAAGAGTTCAAAATTGAACTCTTTGTTGATTTATAGCTAGCAAGTACCAAGATTGAATTCCTTGGCTTTAAGGTTCAAAATAGAGGTGATAAATTCTGAGGTTTTAAGTTGTATAATTTATCATTCGAATATTCTAAGATTGCAGAATTCAGCAAAATAGAATTTAAGAATTGAGATCTCAGAATTGGTGATTTTAGATTTCAGGAATTTTGAAATTTGCACTTTTTAAGATTTGAAAAAATAGAATCGGATTTTTAGAATATGAAAATTTACAACTAAAGGAGGCAGGATAAACGGAAAAAGGAGTTCAAATTAATTTTGAACTCCTTTTTTTATGTGAACTGATTTCTAAGAATCTGTATTAAGCATCTGCCATAATTTGTCTTTTAATTCTGTAAGCCCTTGATTGGCTACAGATGAGATAAACATATAAGGAATACCATCAAAATCTTTGTCAAGCTGCGTTTTCATTTCTGCCTGCAATTCCGCATCAAGCATATCACATTTAGAAATTACAACGATGCGCTCTTTGTCAAGCATTTCTGGATTGTATTTTGTCAATTCATTCAGAAGAATATTGTACTCTTCACGAATATCATCAGCATCCGCAGGAACGAGAAATAGCAATGTTGAGTTACGCTCAATATGCCTCAAGAAATAATGTCCTAATCCTTTTCCTTCTGCTGCACCTTCAATAATTCCCGGAATATCGGCAATTACAAACGATTGAAAATCTCGATAAGCAACAATTCCCAAGTTAGGTTTTAACGTGGTAAAAGGATAATCAGCAATTTTTGGTTTCGCAGAAGTCAATACAGAAAGCAAAGTTGATTTTCCAGCATTCGGAAAACCTACAAGTCCTACATCTGCAAGAACTTTCAATTCAAGAATCATATCCATTTCTTCTGAAGGAAGTCCTGGCTGCGCATATCTTGGCGTTTGGTTTGTCGAACTTCTAAAATGCCAGTTTCCTAAACCACCTTTTCCACCTTTGGCAACAATTCTCTTTTCACCGTCTTCGGTAATTTCAAATAATATTTCGTTGGTTTCTTTGTCGCGAACTACTGTCCCTAACGGAACATCAATATATTTGTCCTCTCCATCAGCACCTGTACTTCTATCGCCTCCACCGTCTCCACCATGACCCGCTTTTACGTGTCTAGCAAACTTTAAGTGAAACAATGTCCAAAGACTTTTGTTCCCTACAAGATACACGTGTCCACCACGACCTCCGTCACCACCATCAGGGCCACCTTTTTCGATAAATTTTTCACGATGCAAGTGCGTAGAACCTTTTCCACCTTTGCCTGAAGAGACATATATTTTTACGTAGTCTACAAAATTTCCTTCTGTCATAACTTTCTAATTCTACATTACTACAATGTCGAATATGTATTTAAAATTTATTGCTCGGTTACTTTAACCTGCCGAACCAGAACCTTGTCAATTTTGACTCCGTCCATATCTATTACCTCTAGTTCGTAATCGTTCCAGAGTAATTTCTGACCTTCTTTAGGAATAAAAGAAAGCTCTGTCATAATCAATCCACTTAATGTTGTAACATCGTACTCATTTATAAGATCATCAAGTTCAAAATACGTCAAGAAGTCGTGCAAAGAATAATGACCATCTACTAACCAAGTGCCATCCTCGCGTTCTACAAGTTTAAAATCTTCTTTATAAAATTCAGATGCATCACCCACAAGTGCTTCAAGGATATCATTCAAGGTAATCATCCCTTGAAAATCTCCGTACTCATCGCTCACACAAGCATAGTGCACACCACTTACTTTAAAATTCTCCAAAGCTTTGTAAGCCGTAGTTTGCTCCATTATAAATGGCGCTTCCTTAATTAAATTCGCCATCGAGAAGTTTTCGTCATCGTAATGACTAAAGATACTTTTTAAACTCACGACACCTACAATATCGTCAAAGTCGTCGCCATATACGGGATAAACCGAATGCAGTTCACGACCAATTAGTTCTCTCACTTGCTCTTTAGTTGCATCCTTTGGCAAGAATGCTACATATTTTCTATGCGTCATTAAAGAGTTAACTTTTCTATCTCCAATATGAAAAACGCGTTCGACAATATCTTGTTCAATTTCTTGCACTTCTCCACCTTCAGTTCCTTCTTTAATAATCGCTTTTATTTCTTCTTCGGTAATCTTCCCCTCAGCATTAGGCCTAATCATCATTATCTTTAAAAGAAATTCAGTAGAAACAGTTAATAACCATATAAATGGCGCTGTTACTACAGACACAAATTTCATAGGTAAAGCAACTGCAACTGCAATTTTTTCAGGATGACTAAGTCCTATTCGTTTTGGCACAAGTTCACCGAGTACCAATGAAAAGAAAGTTAAAATTACAACTACCGTTACAACTCCAAAAGAATCTGAATAATATGCAAATGCGTCAAAGCGCGAGAAGAATTCTTTTGCATCACTCGTTATTTTATCACCAGAGAAAAGTCCAGTAAGAATTCCGATAAGCGTAATTCCTATTTGTACTGTTGAGAGAAACTTATTCGGTGAGTTTGCCAATTCCAAAGCGATCTTCGCACTTCGATTTCCCTTCTTGGCAGAAGATTCAAGCCTGCTTTTACGGGCTGAAATAAGTGCTATTTCCGACATCGAAAAAACACCATTGAGGATTATAAGAAAAAATATTAATGCTATCTCCATGGTTGATTCGGGCGGCTTATAGCGTATTTATGACCTCACTTAATCGTGAAGTTATAGTAGCAACCGTCCCAATCCCGTCTATCGGGTAATATTTATTTTGGTTATTGTAATAGTTGATTAATGGCGATGTCTTTTGATTGTATTCAGCATATCTTGTTCTTATTTTTGCTTCATCTTGATCATCAGGTCTTCCACTAGTTTTTCCTCTTTCTAAAATTCTTTGCACTAATACGTCGTCATGAGCTTCCAGTCCAATTGTCGCGGTAACTCCCCAACCTTTTTTTAACAGAAACTTATCCAAAGCTTCTGCTTGCGCAATAGTTCTTGGAAAACCATCAAATAGGAAACCAGCCGTATCAGGATGATTGTCTACCTCATCCTCTAGCATTTTTATAGTCAATGAATCTGGAACAAGTTCGCCGCTATCCATATAAGATTTTGCCAACTGACCTAATTCTGTGTTATTGCTCAAATTATATCTAAAAACATCTCCAGTAGAAATATGAATTAAATTATATTTTTCCTTTAAAAATTGTGCTTGCGTTCCTTTGCCGGCTCCAGGCTTGCCAAATAAGACGATATTAATCATTGCTAATTTAAAATAGTTAATGCTGTTTATATTTATAGAATTACTGCTTTTATTTACGGTAATTCTTTATTCTTTTAATTGATATATTTCTGGTAAATTTCTACCTAAGCCGTCATAATCAAGGCCATAACCAACGATAAATTTGTTCGGAATGCGAATCCCGACATAGTCAAGCTTAATGTCTTGTAAAAATGCGTCAGGCTTAAAAAATAGGGTCGCAATCTTAAACGACTTCACACCTTTCGCCTTAAAAATCTTCTTTAACTCTGCCACAGTATTTCCAGTATCTACGATATCTTCAATAACAATTACAGAACGACCATTAAGATCTTGATGTAAACCTATTAGTTCTTTGACCTGATTTGTCGTAGAAGTACCTTCATACGAAGACATCTTTACAAAACTTACTTCACAAGGCCTGCTGTAATGTTTCATGAAATCTGAAACTACCATAAAAGCACCATTTAGAACTCCCACAAATATTGGGAGCTCATCAGCAAAGTCATTTTCAACCTGCTTTGCCATAGTAGCAACAGCAAAGTCGAGTTCTTTGCGTGAAATAAACGGAACGAAATGTTTATCGTGAATTTGTATCACTCGTAATATAAGTTTGAATAGTTCGCAAATATACTGAATTAGTATTGAGTAGGATGCACGATAAAAGCAGATAATTGGCAACACTATAAAATATTTTACACCCAGAATCGCCCAGACGTCCTTACATATACAACTGCGAATACAGAAATTTTATATTTTTATTTTAAATAAACTGATCAAAACGTAGCAAATTTTCTTACTTTTATAAGAAATGTATTGGATTGTTTTAAAAAAAACCTTTTAAGGGCAAAATTTAAAATGGCAACAAATTTGTATTACTTTTGACTGTGAAAAAGATACCCCTATGAATATGAATAACAATGAATATGTCATCTTTTATGCGGATGACGATAAAGATGATTTAGATTTCTTTAGAGATGTAACCGACTCTCTTACTGGCAATATTCAATTGTTTACCCACGATAACGTGGATAGTCTTTTGGGTGCGCTAGAATGCCCTCCTCCGATTCCGCAGGTTATTTTTCTTGACCTGAATATGCCAGGAAAGAATGGTTTTGATGCGCTTCAAGAATTAAAACAAAATTTAGAATTAAAAGATATACCGGTAGTGATTTTCTCCACTTCCAGCGACGAGCAAAGTGTGAGCAAAAGTCTGGACATGGGCGCTAGTTTCTACGTAACGAAGTCAACAACCTTTGCAACTCTCAAAAAATCTATAGAATATACTCTTGGAATCAACTGGCAAACTTTTGAGCCTTCAAGTAGTAATTTTATTTATAAGAGTGAGCGATAGATTTTTATTAAAAGAATTTTCTCAAAATCGAAGAAGTCGGATCAGCAATAATATGTTAGTCCGACTTTTTGATTTTAATCACAATTAGCTATTTTTTTAGGAGCTAATCGCGCTATTCTCTGCAATTCCTCGTTGCAAGGCTTTTTTTCCAATGCCATAAAAGGAGCTTCCGTTGGTCGCTCTTTTATGTCAGGAAAAAATAGCCCCGCTGCCTGCGGGATTTCCGCTACTATCACGGCTATGCATCTACCTCTCACAAGACCTTTCTGGACATTATCACGTCTCTCAAATAATGTGTATCTTTGGTAGTAATCCAAAAGCGAAATTAAAATGGAAATGAATAAGAAAGAAGAAAAACAAAAAAAGTCAGCATTAAAGGAAGCACGAGAAAAAGAATTTGATACAACTGATGAAGAACGATTGGATACAAGAGACCAAAACGATAGCACCAAAGATTGGGATGCCGAGGAAAATAAAAGTGGTAGACATAAATAATAGTGTACTCTTCACTGTTTCTATATTTTAAGCATACCCTATTAAGAATTTAACCTTAACTTTTCCCACTACAAAATTCGTTAGATCAGCACATATAAAAGATTACATTAGGGGAGCAAATGTTTTTTATAAGAAATTCGGATAAACTCACATTCCTAAATTATTATGGAAAATTGGTGAAAGATAATCAATAAGTATTTTCGTTTATATCTATAAGAAGTATCTTTGTGGAAATTGCATTCTATGAATTATTTTTCTTCTGATTTTAAATTAGGCATCCTTGGCGGCGGACAGTTAGGCAAAATGTTACTAGCAGAAACTCGCAAATTCGACATTCAAACTTATGTTCTCGATCCTAGCAGCGAAGCTCCAGGCAAATTTGCTTGCAATGAATTCTTTCAGGGAGATTTGATGGATTATCAGACAGTCCATGATTTTGGCAAACAAGTAGATGTCCTAACTTTCGAAATAGAACTCGTAAATATCCAAGCCCTTAAGCAACTTGAAAAAGAAGGAATAAAGGTTTATCCTTCGCCAGCTACTCTAGAGCAAATTCAACATAAAGGAATTCAAAAGGATTTCTATACAAAAAACAATATTCCTACCGCAGCGTATCAACGATTTGAAACAATCGAAGAGCTAAAAGCTGCAATCAACAATAATTCGCAATCATTCCCTTTTATTTGGAAAGCTGCCGAGTTTGGATATGATGGCAACGGCGTAAAAGTGGTTCGCAACATCCAAGATCTTGAAGGACTTTCTTCTGCTGATTGCATCGTAGAAGAAATGGTTGACTTCAAAAATGAACTGGCAGTTATCGTTGTTCGCAATCCATCAGGTCAAATCGAAACCTATCCCGTTGTGGAAATGGAATTTCACCCGGAAGCAAATCAAGTAGAATACGTTCTTTGTCCAGCTCGTATTAATGATAAAGTGGCTCAAAAAGCTTTGGATATCGCTATGAAAGTTTCAAGACATTTTGATCACGTTGGACTTTTGGCCGTCGAAATGTTTCAAACTCAAGACGACCAAATCATCGTTAACGAAGTAGCTCCACGCCCACACAACTCCGGACATTATTCGATCGAAGCTAGTTATTGCTCGCAATTCGAAAATCATTTACGCGCAATTCTTGATTTACCTTTAGGAAGTACCAAAAGTAAAGTAGCTGGAATTATGGTAAACCTTGTTGGAGAAGAAGGTTTTACTGGCGAAGTTGTATATGAAAATATAGAAGAAATTCTAGCTATCGATGGTGTTACACCACATATTTACGGAAAAAGACAAACAAGACCTTTTCGTAAAATGGGACACGTAACAATTGTTCACGAGAATATGGACGAAGCTAGAAAAATTGCCGAAAATGTCAAAAAGACTATAAGAGTGATTAGTAAATAACATCAAGAATTACTTCAATAAAAATAAAATTTAAATTATGAAAGTAGCAGTAATAATGGGTAGTATTTCAGATATGCCCGTGATGCAAGAAGCGATAAATGTTTTAAAAGAACTTCATATTGAAATTGAAGTAGATATTGTTTCGGCACACAGAACTCCAGAAAAACTATTCACTTTTAGTCGTGAAGCTCATACAAATGGAATCAGCGTAATTATCGCTGGAGCTGGTGGAGCTGCGCATCTTCCTGGAATGGTAGCTTCAATTACGCCACTTCCTGTAATAGGAGTTCCAATAAAATCAAGCAATAGCATTGACGGGTGGGATAGCGTTTTATCGATACTGCAAATGCCAAGTGGCGTTCCTGTAGCAACAGTAGCTCTTAATGGAGCCAAAAACGCAGGAATTCTTGCAGCACAGATAATTGGTGTCCACGATGCAGAAGTTCAAAAAAGAATAATTGATTTTAAAGCAGCTCTTGCTAATGCAGTTCACCATGCGTCTGAAACTGTCAAACAAAATCGCAATCACTAATAAAAATTTACAATCAAATGAATGTATTGACTCAATGGTTTAAAACCAAGCACAATACCGCGCCGTTTTCTCAAATAAAAACCGAAGATTTTTTGCCTTCATTTAAAGAAGGTATCAAGATTGCCGCCGACGAAATAGATCGTATTGCAAATAGTAAAGACAAACCTACTTTCGAAAATACTATCGAAGCAATGAGCTATAGCGGAAGTATTCTCGATAGAATTTCGAGTATCTTCTTCAATCTTCACTCTGCTGAAACAAGTGATGAAATTCAAGCAATTGCAGTCGAAGTTTCTCCCCTGCTATCAGAATTTAGCAATGACATTATGCTCAACGCTAAATTGTTTGAGCGTGTAAAAGCGGTTTACAATCAAAAAGAATCTCTTGATCTTACTACCGAACAAAAAACACTTCTCGACAAATCTTACAAAAGTTTTTCAAGAAATGGCGCAAATCTAAATGATGATGACAAAGAAAAACTGCGTACGATTGATAAAGAGTTATCTGGCTTAAGTTTGGAGTTTGGGGAAAACGTTCTCAAAGAAACCAATGCGTACCAAATGCATATTTCAGAGGAGCACGATCTATCAGGACTTCCAGAAGGCGAAATTGAAGCTGCACGCGAACTAGCAAAAATCGAAGACAAGGAAGGTTGGATAATTACTCTTGACTATCCTAGTTATATTCCTTTTATGACCTATGCCGACAATCGCGAACTGCGCAAGGAACTAGCAATAGCTTCTGGTCGTAGAGCTTTTCAAGGCAATGAAAATGACAACCAAGAAATTGTTCTCAAAATTGTAAAACTGCGATTTGAAAGAGCAAAACTATTAGGATATAAATCCCATGCTGATTTTGTTCTCGAAGAGCGAATGGCAGAAAATCCTACCAAAGTAAAATCTTTCTTAGAAGAACTTCTGGAAAAAGCAAAACCTGCTGCAATACGTGAATTTGAAACTCTGACAAAATTCGCCAAAGACCTTGACGGAATCGATCATCTTGAAAAATGGGATGGCGCTTATTATTCTGAAAAACTAAAGCAACAATTATTTCAGCTTGATGATGAAAAGCTAAAACCATATTTCAAACTCAAAAATGTTCTTGATGGAGCATTTGCAATTGCAGGAAAACTGTTTGGACTTACATTTGTCGAGCAATTTGATATTGAGAAATACCACGAAGATGTTCGCACTTTTGAAGTGAAAGATATAGCTGGCAATTTGGTTGCGATTTTCTACGCCGACTTTTTTCCTCGAAAAGGAAAACGCAATGGCGCTTGGATGACATCCTATAAATCTCAATACGTACTTGCCGAAATAAACGAAAGACCACACGTTTCTATAGTTTGTAATTTTACCAAACCTACGGCGACAAAACCATCTCTTTTGACATTTAACGAGGTTACGACATTGTTTCATGAGTTCGGTCACGCTTTACACGGAATGCTTGCAGACACTACTTATCCAAACTTATCAGGAACATCTGTCTATTGGGATTTTGTAGAATTGCCAAGTCAGATCTTTGAAAATTGGTGCTATGAGCCAGAAGCTCTTGCCTTATTTGCAAAGCACTATCAAACAGGGGAAATCATTCCATCTGCATATGTAACCAAGATTAAAGAAAGCGCAAGTTTCCAAGAAGGAATGGCAACGATGCGTCAGATTAGTTTCGGATTGTTAGATATGGGATGGCACGGAGCAGATCCTTCAGACATTAAAGACCTTAAATCTTTTGAAATTGGTCAGTTTGCAGATACTCAGCTATACCCAGATGTTGCAGAGAATGCTATGAGCACTGCTTTTTCGCACATTTTTCAAGGTGGCTATTCGTCGGGATATTACAGTTACAAATGGGCGGAAGTTTTGGATGCTGATGCTTTTGCATATTTTCAATCTCATGGAATATTTAATGAAGAAATCGCGAAGAAATTCAAAGATACGATACTGTCGCAGGGAGGTACAGATCATCCGATGACTTTGTACAAAAACTTTAGAGGTCAAGAGCCTAAACCTGATGCTTTGCTTAAGAGAGCCGGCTTATTAGAATAAAATCATAGGTTTATTTATATAATTGAGGAGTTTCAAAATATTGAGCTCCTCTTTTTTTTGTTTTATCGCTTTCGCTAAAATTAACTCACAGACGTGAAATAATGAGCCATCAAAACCATTACCCACCAGAGAATTGGAACACTTTCGACCCAAAATGAAGTGTAATATCGTGGTTTAGTTTGGGATGAATTCAAAAGAAATATACCTAAGATTAAAACTAGAATTAGATTGATAACGAGTTGTTCAAAGTTGACCACTGTTTTTAAAAATTCAAGAAAATAAAAAGGTATCAAAAGAAATGTTCCGAGAAGTTTTGTCTTTCTTACTCCAATTTGTTGAGGTACTGTCTGAAGATGCGGATCATCATTTGTCAAATCTATTATTTCGAAGACAAGAATTAAGACAAAGACTAATATAAAACGCTGCAGTGATTTCCAAAGCACATCAATACCAAAAGCAATCTCAGCATTTAGCAAAGGCAATAACAAGGTTACTCCTACCCAACATAGCGCAACAATATAAATTTTAACTCCTGCCCAATTTCGCGCATTTCGTCTATTGGGAAAAAAAGGAAGGGTATAAAGCATTACCAATACTAAAACTATAAATGAAATAATTTGCGTCTGAATTCTAAGTTTGAAGAAGAAGTATATCGCTGCCGCAAAAGATATAATGCTCAAGATTACAATAGCTCTAATCTTAGCACTAAATTTTAGCCCTTTATTTCGCGTAAGCGCATCATACTTTACAAAGTTATATCCTACAATAGTTCCAAAGAAAGCAAAATACCCACTACTGCTATCATTTTGTATATCAAACATATGCTGCGTCATTTGCAGTAATGCATAAACTGCCAAAGCTACATGCAGGCTACTTTGCAAATAAAAATTAAAGACGCTTTGTAATATTTTCATTCGGTAAAAATAAGCAAACAGCTTACGCGAAGTTGATTAGTTTATAAATTACTGAAAATCATTGTTAAAAATCAAATAGCAATTGATTAAAAATCGGTATTTTTGCATGCTTAAAAACAACACGCTTGATAATATGAAAACAGATGCTTTTGCTTTAAGACACATTGGCCCTAGAGATACAGATATTCAGCACATGCTCAAGACTGTAGGAGTTGATTCATTGGAACAATTAGTGTATGAAACACTTCCGGATGACATCAGACTTAAGGCACCATTGGACCTAGAACCAGAAATGACGGAGTACGAATATTTAAATCACATTCACCAATTAGGTAATAAAAACAAAGTTTTCAAATCTTATATCGGTCTTGGATACCACGCAGCAGTAGTGCCAGCGGCTATTCAGCGCAATGTTTTTGAAAATCCAGGATGGTACACAGCCTATACACCTTATCAAGCAGAAATTGCTCAAGGTCGTTTGGAAGCTTTATTAAATTTTCAGACCACGGTAATTGAACTTACAGGAATGGAAATTGCAAATGCTTCTTTGCTAGACGAAAGTACAGCTGTAGCTGAAGCAATGGGATTGCTGTTTGACGTAAGAACACGCGAGCAAAAGAAAAACAACGTAAACAAGCTTTTTGTTTCAGAAGAAATTTTACCACAGACATTATCAGTATTACAAACTAGATCAAATCCTATTGGAGTTGAACTAGTTGTAGGAAATCACGAAAATTTTGATTTCTCTGACGAGTTTTTTGCAGCTATACTTCAATATCCTGGAAAATACGGTCAGGTTCATGATTATGCATCATTCATTTCTGAAGCTAAATCTAAAAACATAAAAGTAGCAGTAGCTGCTGATATTTTAAGTCTTACTAAGCTGGTATCTCCAGGAGAAATGGGCGCTGATGTTGTTGTAGGAACTACACAACGTTTTGGTATTCCATTAGGTTATGGAGGTCCTCACGCCGCATTTTTCGCTACCAAGGAAGAACATAAAAGAAGTATGCCGGGACGTATCATTGGAGTTTCAATTGATGCAAATGGAAATCGCGCTTTGCGCATGGCGCTACAAACACGTGAGCAACATATCAAACGTGAAAAAGCAACTTCAAACATTTGTACTGCACAAGTATTGCTAGCTGTTATGGCTGGAATGTATGCAGTATATCATGGTGCTGATGGACTAACAAATATTGCAGACAAAGTTCACGCAGCGGCGGTTACTACAGCCAACAAATTAAACAAACTGGGAATCTATCAGACAAATACTGCGTTCTTTGACACAATTGTATTAAAAACTGACGCAGCACAAATTCAAAAATTAGCGGAAGCTAAAGAAGTGAATTTCTATTACCCTGATTCAGAAACAGTAGTAATTGCCTTTAATGAAACTACATCTATCAATGATGTTAATGAAATTCTTGCAATTTTCTCTGAATCAACTTTAAAAGAAACAATCAAAGTTACTGAGTTCGATAAAGATCAGAATATCCCTGAGCGATTACAAAGAAGCAGTAGCTTTTTGCAACACGAGGTTTTCAAAAAATACCGTTCAGAAACATCTTTGATGCGCTACATCAAAAAATTAGAGCGTAAAGATTTAGCCTTAAATCACTCAATGATCGCCCTTGGATCTTGTACAATGAAACTAAATGCAGCAGCAGAAATGTTGCCTTTAAGCTTCCCTCGTTGGAATAATATTCACCCATTTGCTCCAATAGACCAGGCGGCAGGATACCACGAAATGCTTTCGAAATTAGAGCACCAATTAAATGTTATCACAGGATTTGCCGGAACTACTTTGCAGCCTAACTCAGGTGCGCAAGGAGAATTTAGCGGTCTTATGGTTATCCGTGCTTTTCACCAAGCAAATGGAGATCACCACAGAGACATCGCTTTAATTCCAGCATCTGCACACGGAACAAATCCAGCGACTGCTACTATGGCAGGGATGAAAGTTGTTGTTACAAAAACTACCGAAGACGGAAATATTGATGTAGAAGACTTGCGTGAAAAGGCGTTAAAACATAAAGATAACCTTGCTTGTCTAATGGTTACGTATCCATCTACTCACGGAGTTTTTGAATCTGCAATTAGAGAAATTACCCAAATCATCCATGACAATGGAGGACAAGTATATATGGATGGTGCAAATATGAATGCTCAAGTAGGACTTACAAACCCTGCAACTATTGGCGCAGACGTTTGTCACCTTAATCTTCATAAAACATTTGCTATTCCTCACGGTGGTGGTGGACCAGGTGTTGGACCTATTTGTGTTGCAAAACACCTAGTACAGTTCTTACCTACAAATCCATTAATTCCTACAGGTGGCAAAAATGCTATCACTGCTATTTCTGGTGCTCCTTGGGGATCGGCATTAGTTTGTCTTATTTCTTACGGATATATCACAATGCTAGGAAGCGAAGGTTTGACGAAATCAACCAAAATGGCGATTTTGAATGCCAATTACATCAAATCAAGATTAGAAAAGCACTTCACCACTCTATATTCTGGAGAAATGGGTCGTGCAGCTCACGAAATGATTATTGAATGTCGTCCATTTAAAGAAAAAGGTATTGAAGTTACAGATATTGCAAAACGTTTGATGGATTATGGTTTCCATGCTCCTACTGTTTCGTTCCCTGTTGCTGGTACATTAATGATTGAGCCTACAGAAAGTGAAGACTTAGAAGAGCTAGATCGTTTTTGCGACGCGATGATATCTATTCGTAAAGAAATTGAAGAGTGTATAATTGAGGATAAAAATAATGTCCTAAAAAATGCACCTCATACATTACCGATGATTACAACAGACAATTGGGATCTTCCGTATTCTAGAGAGAAAGCAGCTTTCCCATTAGATTATATTATGGAAAACAAATTCTGGCCTACAGTACGTCGTGTTGACGATGCTTATGGTGACAGAAATCTAATATGCTCTTGTGCTCCGATCGAAGCATATATGGAAAGCTAGTTTGCTTTTTATAAACTAATTACTACTAGCAATCCTTTCTTCAAGTTATCTTGTTGGAAGGATTGTTTATTTTGAATAAATTATCATGCAGGACATTACAACTAGAGAAGACTTACTTTTTTTAATGAATACTTTCTATCAAAAGCTTTTGGTGGATAGTAGAATTAAATATATTTTTATTGAAGTTGCAAAAATTGATTTGACCACTCATATTCCTATCATAACCGATTTTTGGGAACAGAATATTCTGGGAACTGGAAGTTATAAAAATAATGTACTGCACGTTCACAGGCACTTAAACCATCAATCACGTCTAACGCCAGAGCACTTTGAGGTTTGGCTAAAGCACTTTGAAGATACAATTAATTCGAATTACGCTGGCGAGAATGCCGAAAAAATGAAAACTCGTGCTCTGTCTATTGCGAATGTTATGAAAATAAAGCTAGGCACGCATAATAAATTGTAGATTTAAAAAATAATCAAGAACTTGCACAATATCTCTAAAAAAGATGGTTGCAAAGAATACCGTACAAGTTATTTTTAATATATTAGCTACAACAACCCAATATTGATGAATATAAAAATTATAGGTTCCGGAAGTTATATACCTACAAGGACAGTCAAAAATACTGATTTTTCTGATCACACATTTTTAGATGATTTTGGTGCGCCTTTACCTCACTCAAGCGATGTAATAATATCTAAATTAAAAGATATTACAGGTATTTCTGAACGTCGATATGTAGAACCACAATTGGTAAATTCGGATATTGCATTCTTTGCAGCCGAAAAAGCAATCGAAGACGCTGGAATAGATCCTGAAACTTTAGATTATATAATTGTCGCGCAAAATTATGGTGATGTTGTTTTTGGTTCAAATCAATCTGATTCTGTTCCAAGTATTGCTAGTAGAGTAAAAAATAAGTTGCGAATCAAAAATCCAAATTGCGCTGGTTTTGATGTTGTTTGTGGTTGTCCAGGCTGGATACAAGGTGTTTTGCAAGCCAATGCTTTTATAAAAGCAGGAATGGCAAAAAGAGTTCTCGTTATCGGATCTGAAACATTATCTCGAGTTGTAGATCCGCACGATCGTGATTCAATGATATATTCTGACGGTGCAGGTGCGACTATACTTGAAGGTACAGAACAAAATGATGGTATATTATCTTTTCAAAGTGCGACATTTACATTGGACGAATGTGACTATATATACTTCGGCAAATCATACGACAAAAAAGATATCAATAATACTCGTTACATTAAAATGTACGGTCGTAAAATTTACGAATTTGCTTTGAAACAAGTTCCTCAAGCTATGAAGGACTGTCTTGACAAAAGCAAATACGGAATTGACGACGTCAAGAAGATTTTGATTCATCAGGCAAACGAAAAAATGGACGAAGCAATTGTTTTACGTTTTTACAAATTGTTTAAGAAAACGCCACCTGAACTTATCATGCCAATGAGCATTGGTGAATTAGGAAATAGTAGTGTTGCAACTGTTCCTACTTTGTATGATAAACTTGTAAAAGGAGATTTGGACAATCACAATATTGAAAAAGGCGACATAATCATTTTTGCTTCTGTTGGAGCTGGAATGAATATTAATGCAATCGTATATAAATATTAAATTTATAGTTCAGAAGCACAAATCTTATGTACGAAAAGACTTTTCCAAATAGACGCTTTAAAATAACTTTAGATTTTTTGCAAAAGCACATTTCCAAAAATGACACAATTTTAGATTTGGGTGTTGAAAATCCTTTTTCGAAAATTCTAAAAGAAGAAGGTTTTGATGTGCAAAATACATCTGGAGAAGATTTAGATACTGATCAGTCTTCTCTTCGCAACAAAAATTATTCTGTTGTTACCGCTTTTGAAATATTTGAGCATTTGCTAAATCCGTTCACAATATTAAATACGATTAAAGCTGACAAAATTATTATTTCGGTTCCATTGAGACTGTGGTTTTCGCCAGCTTATAGAAGCAAAACAGATATGTGGGACAGACATTATCACGAATTTGAAGATTGGCAACTAGACTGGTTATTAGAAAAAACTGGCTGGAAAATTATAGATCGCGAGAAATTTACCAATCCTGTAAATAAAATTGGAATTCGTCCGATACTACGCAAATTCACTCCACGTTATTATATTGTTGCAGCAGAAAGAATTAAATAAGCTTTCGCAACACAACTTTTCCTTGATAGAAAGTAAATACATTATATGAAATACTATGTTGTAATTCCGGCGCACGATGAGGAATTATTTATTGGGCAAACACTTGATTCGCTGGTTTCACAAACAGTAAAGCCAAGCAATGTTGTAGTTGTTGACGATCATTCCAATGATCGGACCGCAAAAATTGCAATGACCTACGTCGAAAGATTTCCGTTTATCAATATGGTTCACAAAGAGTCAGATTCCGCACATTTACCTGGCAGTAAAGTTATCAAAGCATTCAATCTAGGATTGAACGGTTTAGATGAGGATTACGACGTAATCGTGAAACTTGACGCTGATTTAATTTTACCAAAAGATTATTTCGAAAAAATTCTAAAAGCTTTTGACAGTGATCCCAAAATTGGAATGGCTGGCGGCTTTGCTTATATAGAAAAAAATGGAAACTGGGAACTAGAAAGCCTTGCCGACAAAGATCATATTCGCGGCGCTTTTAAAGCATATCGAAAGAAATGCTTTCAAGATATTGGAGGATTGCGAACTGCTATGGGTTGGGACACCGCAGACGAACTTCTAGCGCAGTACTACGGATGGAAAATACATACTGACACTAGTCTTGTCGTAAAACATCTTAAGCCAACAGGAGTTAATTACAATCAAGATGCTCGCTACAAGCAAGGTGAATCTTTTTATACTTTAGGTTATGGATTAGCAATTACCCTAGTCGCCTCTATGAAACTTGCTATGAAGAAAAAGCAGCCGAAACTTTTTCTGGATTATATAAAAGGCTATCAAATGGCAAAAAGCAAAAGCACAGAAATGCTAGTAAATCCTGAGCAAGCAGCTTTTATTAGAAAATTACGCTGGAGAAAGATGAAGCAAAAGTTGATTTAACATTTAAAAAACAATTCTGCTCTCCTCCAATTCATAACTTCTTACTATTTTAGCATATATTATAAAATCTATGATGGTCGTTCGCTATATTTCTCAAATCGGAAAGTACTTCCTTATGTGGAAGGAAATCTTCCTCAAACCAACAAAATGGTCAGTGATGCGAGGCCTCATCTTCAAAGAAATCGATGATCTAATTATCGACTCTTTAGGAATTGTAGCATTTATCTCCTTTTTCGTGGGTGGAGTTGTATCAATTCAGACAGGATTAAACCTTACAAATCCGCTTATACCTAAAACATTGATTGGTTTTGCAACAAGACAGTCTATATTACTAGAATTTGCTCCTACTTTTATTTCAATTATTATGGCGGGAAAAATGGGTTCATTTATCACCTCTAGTATTGGTACGATGCGCGTTACG
>JBBSRP010000006.1:0-28128 GCA_038242935.1 Flavobacteriales bacterium | reverse complement strand
CCTAGCTATAAAGCTTTGACGATTTCTGCAAAAGTACCTTTTTTTGTAATAAGTCCCAGGTCTAATAACTCATTTTGAATATTGTTTAACGATGACTCGTCCATTGCAGATTGTGACCACGATGTGAGTTCCAGCCATTCTAGAATGTCGTTTTCATTTTGATTAAAAGTATCTGAAAGAATCGTTGAGATATTTTCTTCGTCCTTGAAAGTTTTCGTGCATTCATTAATGATATTCAAAATCGTGCGAATCGTTTCCGCCTCATCTTTGATTACTTCATCTCGGACCGCAATTACAAAACTTGGCCACGGTGTAGGGCATACACCAACCCGTCTAAAAATTCCTTTATCTACAAACGGTTTGGTCATAAATTGCTCCCACATAAAGTAGTCAGCCGTTTTATTCTGCAAAGCATCAACAGCGCCTTGAATCGAATTAACTACTTCAAATTGCATTCTGTCATTATCCCATCCCATCTGATGTGCGTGAACTCGAGCCATCAATTCTGATCCAGATCCGTAGCGGCTTATTGCGACAATTTTATCTTCTAAAGAATCAGGAGTTTCATAAGGAGAATCAGCTGCTACGTGAATTCCCCAGATTAGTGGTGATTCAACATATAATTGTACAATTTTTGAGGGATTTCCTGCTAAAATATCTTTGATAATTCCTTCGGTAAGAATAATTGCAATATCTGTTTCTCCATCACGCAACATCTGATTTAGACGTCCCGTTCCTTCTGGTATAGCAGTCCATTGCAAATTGATTCCCTTGTCTGTAAATTTATTTTCGTCGATTGCTTTTGTCCAAGGGTAATTAAAATGTTCAGGAACACCAGCGATTTTTATATTTTTCATAGTAATTAGTGGTTATATAATTTAACAAGTTTATCCAGAGTATATTGTATCAGTGCATCAACAGCTTTATGGGGATCTTCGCTAAAAGTTCCGTTTGCTCGATTGGCAACAATAGCATTCAGAGATAAAGCATTGTGTCCCAAAAGAGCCGAAAGACCGTAGATTGCAGCTGTTTCCATCTCAAGGTTTGTAAGTTTCTGACCTTCAAACGAAAAACTTGTAAGTGCGTCATTCAGTTTCGAATCATCAAGTTCTAATCTTAAAACGCGTCCTTGAGGTCCATAGAATCCACCAGAAGTTGCTGTTATTCCTTTGTGAACTTCATCCGAATCAAAATGTTCTTGAAGCTTTTGAGAACCTTCAATTACATAAGGTCTGCCTTTGTCAAGATTCCATTTTGTGTGTTTTATGAAAGCATCTTCAAGTTTACTATTAGATACATCGTTCATTTTATAAGATCGTAGCATATTGTCCATTCCTAGACCTGCTGTTGACATCACTATTGAATCTACAGGAATCTTTGACTGAAGTGAACCCGAGGTTCCTACTCTTATAATATTCAAACTAATTAATTTCTTTTTTGGTTGTCGTGTTTTAAAATCAATATTGTGTAAAGCGTCCAACTCATTCATCACAATGTCAATATTGTCTGGGCCGATTCCAGTAGAAATTACTGAAATCTCTTTTCCCATATACATTCCCGTTTGAGTTTTGAATTCTCTTTTCTGTGTAGAAAAAGTTATGGTTTCAAAATGTTTTGTAATCTTTTCAACTCTGTCTTGATCACCAACGAAAATTATGTCCTGTGCAATATCTTCAGGACAAGCATTTAGATGATAAACGCTGCCATCTGGATTTAGTATTAATTCTGAAGCTTTAATCATAGTTCAATGTTATTTTGTGTGAATACTAGATAAATCACCCGCCCACACGTTTTACTTTAAAACCTTTTTCTTTTAAGATTGTCATAATCTGATCTCGATAATCTCCTTGTATAATAATGCTGTCGTCCTTAAAAGTTCCGCCGACGCTCAACCTTGTTTTAAGTTCTTTCGCTAGTTTCTTGAAATCTGAATCAGCGCCACTATACCCTTCAATAACAGTAGTTGGTTTTCCTTTGCGCTTTTCAAACTTGCAAATCATCGGCTCGTCTTGAACCCATAATTCCGCAGAAGTAGAATCTTCTGCAATTGGCTCATCACTCTCCTCGTGTTCTGGAAAGAGATTTTTAAGTTGATCTTTTAAATCCATTTCTCTATTTTTTAAAATCAGAAAAACATTAAGTAAAAACTCAATGCTTTTCTGAAGTTGTAATTACTGTTTCTTATTTCTTGATTAATCCTAATTCGATAAGGCGCTCGTGAAGAAAATCTCCTGCGGTAATATCTTCATATTTTTTAGGACTTTCATCATTAACGCAATTATCAAGACAATTCAATTTCATTTCGCTTATTGGGTGCATAAAAAACGGAATAGAATATCTTGAAGTTCCCCACAATTCTCGAGGTGGATTTACAACTTGATGTATGGTAGATTTCAATTTATTGTTAGTATGCCTAGAAAGCATATCGCCAACATTTATCACAAGTTCATCTGGTTGTGCAATTGCGTCAATCCATTCTCCATTGTGATTTTGTACTTGCAATCCTCGACCTTGGGCTCCCATAAGAAGCGTAATCAAATTGATATCGCCATGAGCTGCAGCACGTATAGCATTTTTAGGTTCTTGAGTAATTGGTGGATAATGTATTGGCCTCAAAATCGAGTTTCCTTCTTTTGCATACTCATCAAAGTAAAATTCGTCTAATTCTAAGTACAATGCAAGTGCTCTTAAAACATATACTCCTGTCTTTTCTAACATCTGATATGCTTCTTTTCCAACGACATTAAATCTTGGCAATTCTTCTACTTCGACATTATCAGGATATTGTCCTTTATATTTTGAATCATCATTTACATACTGACCAAAATGCCAGAATTCTTTTAAATCACCTTCTTTGCGACCTTTTGCGTGCTCCTTCCCAAAAGAGACATAACCACGTTGTCCACCGATGCCGGGAATTTCGTAATTTTCTTTTTCTTCTGTAGTGAGAAAAAAAAATTTTCGAATTTCACTATATAATTCTTCAACAAGAGGTTCATCAAGAAAGTGTCCTTTTAGAGCTACAAAACCAATGTCTTCAAATGCTTTTCCGATTTCATTTACAAATTTTTGTTTACGTTTCGGGTCATCCGAAAGGAAATCACGGAGATCAACGCTAGGAATTTGTTGCATAATTTTAAAATTGTTGTTACTACCAAAACGGTAATTAGACCTTGTTATCACAAATATAATTAATAAATTTCTAATCAGATTTGCTAAATTTTTATTTATCGACATTTCTAAGATTGGTAGAATGTCTCATCTAATTTTTCGTTACTTTTGAACTGTTTTAAACCAAATAAATTTTCGCAAATAATGAATTTCGAAAGAGGTAATCTTAGCAATGATCAGTTACTGGATTTGTACAAAAAAATAATTAAGCCTCGTCTAATAGAGGAGAAAATGCTTATACTAATTAGGCAGGGTAAAGTTTCTAAATGGTTTTCTGGAATTGGTCAGGAAGCAATCGCAGTAGGAATCACCGCTGCTTTGGACAAAGACGAGTATATCCTGCCAATGCACCGAAACTTAGGTGTCTTTACGAGCAGAGACATTCCACTTTACAGACTTTTCTCCCAATGGCAAGGAAAGGCAAACGGTTTTACCAAAGGTCGTGATCGCTCTTTCCATTTCGGAACTCAAGAACATAAAATTGTTGGTATGATTTCCCACCTTGGACCTCAACTTGGGGTTGCGGACGGAATTGCGCTTGCAGATAAATTAAGCGGAAAGGGAAAAGTTACTGCAGTGTTTACGGGAGAAGGCGCTACGAGTGAAGGTGATTTTCATGAAGCATTGAATATCGCTTCGGTTTGGGATTTACCAGTTTTGTTTATTATTGAAAATAACGGTTACGGACTTTCTACTCCAACAAACGAGCAATATCGCTGCGAGAATCTTGCTGATAAAGGAATAGGTTACGGAATGGAATCTCATATTATTGATGGTAATAATATTGTAGAAGTTTACAATAAAGTTTCGGCAATTACTGAGTCTATGCGCAGTAATCCACGTCCGGTTCTTATTGAATTTAAAACATTCAGGATGCGTGGACACGAAGAGGCGAGTGGTACAAAATATGTTCCGCAAGAACTTATGGATATGTGGGCAGTGAAAGATCCAGTAGAAAATTTTAAGAAATACCTACTATCAGAAAATATTTTGACTGAAGAAATGGACACTGAGTGGCATTCTGCAATCAAAATAGAAATTGATGACAATCTTTTGCTTGCAAATACTGAAGCGGCAATCGAAGCTTCGGAGTCAGAGGAACTGAATGATGTTTACCAAGAGTTTGATTTTCAAGAAACAAAATCTTCAGAAAAAGTTGAAAATATACGATTTATTGATGCTATTACAGCAGCTTTGAGACAATCAATGCAGAAGTACGATAAATTGGTGATAATGGGTCAAGATATTGCAGAATATGGTGGAGCTTTTAAAATAACAGATGGCTTTGTAGCCGAATTCGGAAAAGGAAGAGTTCGCAATACGCCAATTTGCGAAAGCGCGGTTGTCTCAACAGCAATGGGACTTTCTATTAATGGATATAAAGCAATTGTCGAAATGCAGTTTGCAGATTTTGTGTCTTCGGGATTTAATCCGATAGTAAATTATTTGGCTAAGAATCATTATCGTTGGAACGAGAAAGCAGATGTTGTGATAAGAATGCCTTGTGGTGGTGGTACACAAGCAGGACCTTTCCACTCACAGACAAACGAAGCTTGGTTTACAAAAACTCCAGGGCTTAAAGTTGTTTATCCAGCTTTTCCTTATGATGCAAAAGGTTTGCTGAATGCAGCGATTGAAGATCCGAATCCTGTGATGTTCTTTGAGCATAAGCAATTGTATAGAAGTATTAGACAAGATGTACCAAGAGATTATTACACTCTTCCATTAGGAAAAGCAGCAGTTCTAAGAGCAGGATCTGATATTACACTAATTTCTTTTGGAGCGGCAGTACATTGGGCAATAGAGACTCTTGACAAAATTGGAAATATTTCAGCAGATTTAATCGATCTTAGAAGTTTACAGCCTTTGGATACTGAAACGATTTATGCTTCGGCAAAGAAAACTGGAAAGGTTATTATTTTGCAAGAAGACAGTATGTTTGGAGGTATTGCAAGTGATTTATCTGCTTTGATTATGGAAAATTGTTTTGAATATCTAGACGCTCCAGTAAAAAGGGTGGCGAGTCTTGACAGTCCAATTCCTTTTACAAAAGCATTGGAAGATCAATATTTACCTAAAGGTAGATTTGAAGAAGAATTGAAAATCTTATTGGCATATTAAAATATAAACTCCGCGATTTGCGGAGTTTTTTATTTTAAATAAATTGAATTTGTGTGTGCACTAACTTTTGGTGGTTTCTAAATCACAATCTGTTTTTAACTGTATCTCGTAGTTGATATGACTGCCTTGATCAACAACGCTTTTGCGAGAGGGATAGCAGTGGAAATCCTTCCTTGTGGCTTGGCGAAGCAAAAGCTACAAGAAAGATTGGGAACGGATAGCTCGGCCTAAGCCAAACGAAAATTTCAACTTTTACGAAGACATTCTAGCTTAGGGCTCGCCCAAATAAAAATGCTGAAAAATCAACTATACTGAATGATTAGCGATAGTCGCATTTCAGTAAATAAATGCAGTCGTGTTTGACAATGATCCGTTAAATTGTCTTGAAGTTGCTATTCAATTTGTATTTTTACTAGTCGTAGATTTACATAAATTATACATTTACAGATATTAGTTGTCTTAAATAATTACACCTTTATATGAGATTAATAATTGAAAGAAAAGAGGTCAAAATTTCCCCTGATCCAACCCGTGTTATCGCTAAATTTTTTTTTAATGGCGATGAACGTGCAGTACAACTGATAAAACAAGTTCTGCAACTTTCCCAAGATGATATTTTTGGACTTATTTCTCCTCTACTTCAAGATTTTTCTAAGAGGCATAGAAATATTACCTTCAAACTGGAGAAACATTGTCAGAAGGTAGAACATCAAATTAAAATGGCTGGGTACGACCCTGAAAAGCTAGATGAATATACACGATTGCTAATAGGATCGTATTTTACTCACGAGTATTCAATAGAATCTGCTGCTTTTTTTAATCCTTCGATTGTCGAGGATATTGATCAGAGCAATCTAGAGAGAGGCCAACTTCGTGTTATTATCAGTTTTAGAGCTGTGGGTGAGGGGCACGTTTCGTCAGTTGTCTTTAGACGCGCGATACTTGATAGGTATAATAATATCACGATTCTGCCAGTTGGAAAATATGTTGACGAGGCCGAGAAAGTTAGGAACGGTGTTTTTCAGAAAAGGCTATTTTTACGTAAGGCTGCTGAGGAGGGAATTAATGAAGATTTCTTGAATACTGTTGATGAACGTTTGGGAGATGAATTTGAATATCCCGACCTAAAGTCGATCATTATTGAGGCAAAGGAAAAAACCGATGATGAAAAAATGCTTCGTCAGTATAATTTGATTTTAGCATTGTCGGATAGTTATAGAAATATAAGTTTTTCAAAAGATACAGATATTAGTGACAGGGTTATTTTTCCGATATCTGATTTGGAGCGAAAAGGTATTGAGGATGCTAGATTTGTGAAATTTACTATGGATAATGGAAGTATCGCTTATTATGCTACTTATACTGCATTTGATGGATCACACATTATGCCCAAGCTTTTGAAGACGACCGATTTTTATAATTTTAAAACTAGTCCATTAAATGGAGAGGGTGCACAAAACAAGAATTTGGCCCTATTTCCTAGAAAAATAAATGGAAAATATGCAATGTTGTCAAGAATTGACGGAATCAATAATTATATTATGTATTCTGATACTATTCATTTGTGGGAAGATCCAATACTAATTCAGCAGCCAAAATTACCTTGGGAATTTGTACAATTGGGAAATTGTGGATCGCCTATAGAAACGAAAGACGGATGGTTAGTAATTACGCACGCTGTAGGATCTATGCGACGTTATAGTATTGGTGCGTCTTTATTGGATCTGAACAATCCCGAAATAGAAATCGGCAGACTTTCAGAGCCGTTGATAATTCCTAATACAGAAGAGCGTGAAGGATATGTACCAAATGTCGTGTATTCTTGTGGATCAATCATTCATAATGGTGAACTTATAATACCTTATGGTCTATCAGATTATAGTTCTAGTTTTGCTACAGTAAACCTTGCAATATTATTAGACAGACTTAAAAACGAAGAGCAGTAATATACACTGCTCATTTTTTATTATTGTTCTAATGGTAGAAGAATTGTAAAAGTTGCTCCTTCGCCCAAATTTGACGTTGCTGTAATAAGCCCGTGATGCTTATCTATAATCTTTTTACAGATGGCAAGCCCGATTCCGGTACCATCGTAAGTACCTTTTGCATGGAGCCTTTGGAATACTTCAAATATTTTTGATGCATATTCCTGGCTGAATCCAATGCCATTATCTTTTAACGTAATTTCGATGTAGTTTTGATTAGGATATAAAGTTTGATTAGTACTTAACTCATCTCCAGTGACTACACGATTTGTAATATTGATGTGAGGTGGATGTCCTTCTTTTGCAAATTTGATAGAATTAGAAATAAGATTTACAAATAATTGACTAAGTTGAAATGAAATACCACTAACCGCTGGAAGAGAATCAACATGAATACTTCCATTTTTATCTTCTAAAGTATCTATAAAGTCTCCTTGAATTTCTTCTAATAAATCCTGAAGATTTACTTTCTCAAAATCTTTGTCAACAGCACTAGTTCGTGAGTAAGCAAGAAGGTCTGTAATAAGAGATTTCATTCTAGCCGCTGCACTTTCTACTCTTAAAAAGTACGATTTTCCTCTGTCTGATAAATTTTCGTAATCTGAATCTAATATAATGCTTATAAAAGTCTGAATTTTTCTCAATGGCTCTTGCAAGTCATGGCTTGATATATATGCAAAAGACTCTAAATCTTGATTAGAACTTTGAAGGTCAATATTAATTTCACTTAAATCTTTCGTCCTCGCATCTACAAGATCTTCCAATGTTTCTTGAAACATAATCTGATCATGAATATCAGTACTTGTTCCTACCCACTGTAATATAGTGCCGTTGTCGTCGCGCTGAGGTACAGCTCTTGAAAGCTGCCATCTGTAATCACCGTTTGCTTTTCTAAAACGATGTTCAAATATAAAATCAGCACCAGTTTTTATAGAATTTGCCCATAGTTCTACATTTTCTTCTTGATCGTCAGGATGTACCATTGTTAGCCATCCATTAGTAATCAAGTCATCTTCTGATCTACCGGCGAAATCATAAACTGCTTGATTAAAGTAATTTAGCTGTCCATCAGGTGAAGCTGTCCAGATAAATTGTTGCATTACCGACGCAATAGACTTAAATTGTTTCTCACTACTTTTAAGAGCTTGCTCAGCTTTTACTCTTTCTGTAACATCATAAGCAGAAACCATAATTCCGTCGACTTCACCTTCAGCATTCATTAATGGCGCGTACTCATAATCTATTATGTATGCTTTTCTACCGTCGTCGCCGTCTACATAAACTGCAGCATCATTTTCATTATATGGGACGCCTGATGAAAATACTTGTCGAAGTCTTTTTGGAAATTCTTGACTTTCAAGTTCAGGGAAAATTTCTAAAAAAGGTCTGTTCTGCACTTCTTCAATTGTTCGTCTCCAGAAAAAATCCAACATTCTTTTGTTTGCGAGTTCTACTTTGAAATCTGGACCTCTCAAAATAGTTTTTGCTACTGGTGATTTATCAATAATTGTTCGAAATTTATGTTCGCTTTCCTGAAGAACTTTTTTTGATGCAACAATATTCGTCACTTCTGTACAAATAACAACAATTCCAGAGATGCTGTTGTCAGGTTCGCGAATAGGTTGACAGACCAAATTGAAATAAGCGCTCTGCCATGAGCCATATCTGAATAGTTTAACTAATACTTCATCTGCAATATACGGTTCACCAGTGCGATAAACTTTTGTAATTGCCTCATATACTAGTTGCGTATCAATATCTGTTAAAATGTTTGAAATTTTATTTCCAATAATGGAATTGTCCTTGTCAATAATTTCTAAATATGTTGAATTTACATATTGGAAAATTAAATCTTCACCGGTAGCGATGCAAATTCCTATAGGAAGTTGCGAAAAATAAGCAGGGATATTAAAGTTGATGGGATTTGAAGCAGATCCAGATATTTGACTTTTTTCGGAATATGAAAGTCCTAAATTTACTTGCCTCTCTCTCGTTAAATCATTAAGGTCATTTACATTTTGTTGATCTTGACTACCTGATTTTTGCGCTGTTTTTAGTTCTAAAATGGAGTAATTCAAAAACAAACTGTCAACCCATACCTCGTAAAGCTCTTTGTTGTCTTGAGCTTTTTCTTGATTATCTTGCTCTAAATTATACTTTATCTTTTCTGATAAGTCAAGAACTTTCTCTTTTGCCAGCAGAAGGTCTTCATATTCTGTAAAATTATTTAGAGAGGAGTGATTGAGATTTGAAATCAGTATTTCTACGTTTTGATTAATTGCAGGTAAATTCACCTCTGATGCAAGTTTGCCTTGAGTGGAGGCTTTCAAGCGTTTTCTTAGTTCATCTTTGTTTGGGTTGATGCTTAGAGAAGTGGGCTTTATTGTTGGCATAATTTAAAAGAGTGATTCTTAGTACTGTAGGTTTGGCAATAAAATAACTGATCGCAAATAAAAGAGTGTTTTTTGGAAAAAGGGAAATCAATTTACAAATTATTTTTTTTATTTACAAATTGATTTCCCTATTAGAATTATATTTCTTCTTCTTCTTCGTCCGCAAGATTATCAGCTTTATCTCGAAAGTCCATATCTTTTTTAGGCTTTCCAGCTTTATAGTTTTCGTCATTCGTTTGCTCTTTGTCAAAATCTGAATACTGATGTTTCTGAGTATCATTGCGGGCGTTGTCAGGATTTCTGTGGTTAGCAGTCTGATTTCCCTTTGGATTGTTTGAATTTTGATTATTCATAATAATTGTTTTTAGTAGTTGGGATAAAAGTAATACAATACTCCATTCCCTTATTTACTTAGTATTAAGCGATCTTTATAGAATTTGCACATTAGATCAGTCATCTGGATTGTCAAGTTATTAATCTGCCTCAGTGTAATTATTCAAAAGAATATTATTGATCTGCATAGCTGGAATTTATTGTATTTTGCATTTCTACAAATTTTAAATGATTTAGTTTGGACTCAGAAATTCGAAGAAAATACATGTATTTCTTATTAAACTTTTCGTGATCATTCATAGAGATTTGCGAGAAGGATGGCAGTGGAAATCCTTTCTTGTGGCTTTGCAGAGCAAAAGCTACAAGAAAGATTGGGAGCGAACAGCCTGACCTGAGCCAGTTTAATTATTCAACTTTACCGAAAAAGTTCTGGCGAAGGGCTCGCCCAAATGAAAAAGAAATGTATCTGCAGAGAGTAGCCAAGTCTATATAAAATAAAATGACCGCTTATTTAAGCGGTCATTTTATTTTTAAAAATTACCTAGTAACCAATATATAATTATAAATACAATGATTGTACCTATGCAGCCACCGCCTAGTTTTTTTGCTCCCCATCCGGCCAATATTGTTTTGAAAAATCCGTTCATAATGCTGTTGTTTTTGGTTTCAGTAAAGATAGCCTGCCAAAGCCGCATAATTTCTTACATAATTAATAAAGAAGCTTATGTAATTTCTTTGTGATAAAAACAATTTCTAAATTGTCAGGATGTTTATTTGACCTGCGAGTGTTTTTGCGACAGGACATTTGTTTGCAATAAAAGTCAACCGATCCACTTGCTCTACAGAAATCTCAGGGGTAAATTTAAGATGTTTAATAAAAGAAGTTTGAGTCTCGCTACCTTCTATTTTCTGATCTATTCTGATGCTCACTTCGATGGTGTCAACTTCCCATTCTTTTCTGTCAATATACATCCGCAAAGTGATTAACGTACATGCGGCGAGAGAAGCGGCAAGCAATGTAAGAGGATTTGGATACAAACCACTACCACCTTTAGCAATTGGTTCATCGACTATAAATTCACCATCATCCCATTTGATGGCAGTTAAGTAGTGTTCAGATCCAATTGAAGCAACAACCGTCGGCGTATCAATATCCATATATTATTCGTTTTCTTTAAAATTAACAGATACAGAATTGATACAAAAACGTTGTTTGCTATCTGTTGGACCGTCGTCAAAGACGTGTCCCAAGTGGCTTCCACAGTTGGAGCATAAAACTTCTGTTCGCATCATACCGAAACTTGTATCCTTAATATATTCGATTGTGCCTGGAAGGGCATTGTCAAACGATGGCCATCCACAGCTAGAATTAAATTTAGAATCATCTGCAAATAAGGGTTGTCCGCAGGCAGCACAGCAATATTGACCTTTTTCAAAATGCAGGTTATATTTTCCTGTATGAGGTGCTTCGGTACCCTTTTGACGTAATACTTTATATTTTTCAGGTCCTAACTCTTCAAGCCATTCTTGTTCTGATTTTTGAATATTGTATTTCATAGTATTTTAATTTTTATATTATTGACGATAAAAACTGCTGAATTATTTCCGTTCGGGTATAAATTTCATGGCTATTGAATTCATACAGTATCTCTTACCAGTAGTTGCCATTGGCCCATCATCAAAGACATGACCTAAATGACCGCCGCATTTTGCACATAAAACTTCGGTGCGTTGCATCATAAATGTATTGTCGTCTTTATATATTACCGAACCTTTTATTGCCTGGTCAAATGAAGGCCATCCGCAGTCAGATCTAAATTTTGTGTCAGAATTGAAGATTAAATTATTACAGGCTGCGCAAACATATTTTCCTTTCTCAAAGGTATTTACATATTCACCAGCGTGTGCTCGTTCAGTGCCACTCTTACGAAGAACTTCATATTCTTCTGCCGTTAAAGATTTTTTCCATTCTGCTTCGGATTTATTTACTTCATATTTTTTCGTGCTTGCAGTTTCATTGCTCGATTGTCCTTTGCACGAAAACAGTGTGAATAGAACAACTATTAAAAGTATATTTTTCATAATATAATAAGATAACTTGGGTGTGAAAATTTTATTCAATTGTAAAATTACAGAATGAAGTCGGCAACAACTATCATTTTATAGTTCTATTAAGTAAATAGAAAGCGTTCTCAAATATATTAAATAACTGAGTTATTGAAAGAAGAATGAATTTATTTTAAGAAATCGACTGCTTTTTTTATAACTTCTGGACTTCCTAATATTTTGCGATGTCCTAAGCCTTTGGTAATATAAAGGTTTCCATTTTGAAGATTTTCGTTGATGTGATAAGCGCAGTCAATCGAAACTTCTGCATCATTTTCATCGTGTATTACAAGAACTGGAATCGAAATCTTTTGAGCAGATATATAAGAAGAATATTCTGCCATTGGAGTATTTGTGCGTTTTTCAAAAAGCTTCTCCATAATGTTGGCAATTTTGCCTTTTAGCCCGATAGCAGCAATAAATTCGTCTATCACATCTTTCACAACATCGGCACTTCCTATAACTGCCATCTTGGTAACATTCAATCCACGAGGAACAGAATTTAGCATTGCCATCCCGCCTAGTGAATGACCAACCGCTACTTCAAAAGGGCCAAACTGTTGCTGAATGTATAAAATAGATGCTATAAAATCAGTTAAAATTGCAGTGTCTGGTTTTGCATCGCCATGACCTGGAGCATCAAAGCTTATTACCGAATAACCTTGAGCAACGAAAGCATCTGCAAATTTAAAAAGTTGAGTACCACGACCTGACCAACCGTGTACTAATAATATCTTCTTTTGTGTTTCAACAGTATTTCCATATTCGTACACGACAATCTCTTTCTTTATTTCAGGAATAAGAAGAGGCGTTTTGGTTGCATCAGCATACATCGAAGCTTCACGATTAGGAAGTTTATGCTTTACAGGAGTTGTAAAAATTTTTGAAGCAAAAAGAGAAGCAAGTTTCGGTGACAAAAACTGTAATGTCTTCGAAGTTCTCAAAATAGTTTTGGGAACTTGTGACGCTGCAATGTTTTTTATTTCCTGTTTGTTCTCGCTCATGTAATATTTAAATTTGTAGTCAAACAAAGGTCAACAATAATTCCTTAATATATTCATAAGGATAATTTAAAGGCTTGAACTTTGGCAAAAGCGATTATCGATATTATAAAACATTTTTTGGTAGTCATATAAAATTCCTACCAAAATCAATTGTATTTTTGAAAAATAAAATATCCGTTATGAAAAACAGAATCCTGTTACCATCTATACTTGCACTTGTTTTTGCAACATCGTGCACTACTAAAAATCCTTTCACTGGAAAAAACAATTTAAATTTTGTTAGTAATGAACAATTATTTCCTAGTTCATTTCAGCAGTATGATCAATTTCTCTCTGAGCATCAAGTTGTAAGAGGTACAGCAGCTGCTAAGAGTGTTGAAAATGTTGGGATGAAAATCAAAAATGCTAGCGAGAGATATTTAAAGTCATTGGGGTATAATAATTATCTTGAAGGCTATAATTGGGAATATAAGTTGGTTGAAGATAAAGCTATAAATGCATTTTGTATGCCTGGCGGTAAAATTGTAGTTTACACAGGAATATTGCCAGTAACCAAAGATGAGGCGGGTCTTGCTACTGTTATGGGTCATGAGGTGGCTCACGCATTGGCAAATCATGGGGCGCAAAGAATGAGTGCTTCACAAATACAGCAATTGGGTGCAGTTGGAGTAGGTCTTGCGACATCTGGCAAAAGTGAACAACAACAGCAAATGTGGCAACAATATTATGGAATTGGATCACAAGTGGGCGGTATGTTACCCTTTAGCAGAAGTCATGAGTCGGAAGCAGATATGATTGGTCTTACTTTAATGGCAATTGCTGGATACAATCCTGATAACGCAGTCGTCTTTTGGGAAAGAATGGCGTCTAAGTCGGGCGGTAATGCACCGCCGGAGTTTATGAGTACTCACCCAAGTGATGCTACTAGAATTGCTAAGATTAAAGCATTAATACCTGAAGCAAAGGCAACAGCAAAGAAATTTGGTGTTTCTTATTAAAATTAGAAAAATATACTACCTTCGAAGCTGCTCAATTGAGCAGCTTTTTTTTACTAATTATTTTAAATAATGCAAGACTTAGCTAAGGGAAGCAAAAAATTAATCAATGCATGGGCTTTTTATGATTGGGCAAACTCTGTCTACACCCTGGTTATCGCATCGTCAATATTTCCCATATATTATGGAGCGCTGTTCAAAATGAAAGGCTCACTATATATTAATGCATTTGGAACAAATTTTAAAAGCACAGCACTTATAAGTTTTGTTACAGCAGCGGCTTTTTTGCTTGTTGCATTTCTTTCTCCTTTACTTTCTGGAATTGCCGATTATTCTGGGAATAAGAAACTCTTTCTAAAGTTCTTCTGTTATCTAGGGGCGTCATCTTGTATTGGATTGTATTGGTTTAGCTTGGATAATATTTATTTCGGTTTACTATTTTACTTCTTTGCTTTGATAGGATTTTGGGGAAGTTTAGTTTTTTACAATTCATATCTTCCTGACATTGCCTTTCCAGAGCAACAAGATGCAGCATCAGCAAAGGGATATTCGATAGGATATATTGGTAGCGTTGTATTATTATTGATAAATCTTACGATGGTGATGACAGCTGAAACAAATGATGCAGCACTTTCTGCAATGAAGATTTCGTTTATAATGGTAGGTATCTGGTGGATCATCTTTAGTCAATACACTTTCTACTATTTGCCGAAAGGCATAAAGAAGGAAGATCAAAAGAAAAAAATTTCAGTAATTTTTGGTGGATTTAAAGAACTGAAAAAAGTTTGGAGTTCACTTAGCAATAATCTTATCTTAAAGAAATATCTGTCAAGCTTCTTTATTTATAGTATGGCTGTGCAAACCGTAATGCTTGTTGCGACTTATTTTGGAGAGCAGGAAATTTCTTGGAAAGACGATTCCCAAAAAACGATTGGTTTGATAATAAGTATTTTAGTTATACAAATAGTAGCAGTTGCCGGTGCACAGGCTACCTCATATTTATCTTCAAAGATTGGAAATATTAGGACTTTGATTTTAATTAATAGTATTTGGGTATTGATTTGCTTCGGAGCTTATTTTGTAACAACTCCACTGCATTTCTATATCACAGCAGGTTTTGTAGGTCTGGTAATGGGAGGAATACAATCTCTTTCTAGGTCAACATATTCAAAATTACTTCCTGAAACAAAAGACACAGCTTCTTATTTTAGTTTTTATGATGTTGCAGAAAAAATAGGAATAGTCATAGGAATGTGCATTTATGGAATTATTGATCAAATCACTGGAAGTCCGCGTCTTGCAATAGTGTTTTTAGCTTTATTTTTCGTTGTAGGTGTAATAATGCTGAACCATTTACGCATATTTTTGAAAAAAAGTGCAAAGTCGTTTTATTCCACAAGCTAATTTAATTATATTTGAAAACTTTAACTTTAATCTAACAATGAAAAAACTAAATTTACTTTCATCGATCTATATATTGCTTGCCATTTTTACTTTAAATTCTTGTAATGTAGAGCCGCTCGGTTCTGGAATAATTGGCGACGGTGGTACTCCTCCAGGATCAGGTCCTGTAACTAACGGAAACTTTAAAGTTGATTTTGATGGACAGACTTTTGTTGGTTTTCAGAATACTGCATCAGTAGGTCCTTCGGGAATAGGATTTCTATCTATCAACGACCAGGGCAGTTCAGTGGGGTTTTTAATTCCAGGTTTTACTGTGGGAGAATATCCTGTAGGTAATCTTGGTATGGCAAGCTATACAACTCTTGGAGGTATGCCATTCTTTTCACTAAATCCAGATGACGAGGGAGAAGAAATTCCTAATACTGCCTCATATGTAATTTCGGAAATTGATACGATCAACAAGACTATAACTGGAACTTTTGAATTTAAAGGGTATCAAATTGATATGGATACACAAGAGGTTATTGCAACAAAAATCTTTACAAACGGAATTTTCACAGCAATTCCTTATACAGGCGATATTCCTCAAGATAACGGAGGTGGTCCCGGAGTTATTTTTGAAAATTTCTTTGCAAAAGTAAATGGTGAAAATTTCTTGGCAGTTGATGACTTTGTATCTTATGGTCCTACATCAATAAATAATATCTCATTTGATTCTTTTAAAGCCGTAAACGATCAAGGAGATGAAATTACAATAAACATAAAAGCAAATACTCCAGTAGGGACTTATAATATAACTACAGGAGGAACAGCAGATGTAGTCCAGATAAAACTTAAAAAAGGAGTAAATGTAAATAAAGCTACTTCTGGTAAGGTAAAAATAACAGTTAAAACAGCATCAGCAATAAAAGCTACTTTCTCTGGAGTAGTAAATATTGGCGGTGAAACATACACTATTACTCAAGGTCAGTTCAGCGCCGATCTATAATAGAATAATTTCATCTTAAAATACTTTATATATGCCTCAAACAGTTTTAAACTATTTGGGGCATTTTTATGGCATAGTGCTTGTCTATCTATGATAACGAATAAGCGAGTAGCTCTATATTTGCTGACTTAGAGAAACATAGAGTATATATGTTGCTTCGTGGTCAATATTCGTCAAAGTATTAATGACAAAATGACTTAATAACGATATGTCTCAACAAAAAATAATTACACTTGACAATTTGTCACTACAAGAAATAGACTCAGAATCAGATTTGATTCCACTTCTTACACCAGAAGATGAAGCCGAAATGAACAGCGAAGCTCTTCCAGAAACCTTGTCAATATTACCACTGCGCAATACAGTCCTTTTTCCGGGTGTAGTAATACCTATTTCTGCAGGTCGTGACAAATCCATAAAACTAATCAATGACGCCAACGAAGGATCCAAGATTATTGGAGTAGTTGCCCAAAGAAATGAAGATGACGAGGATCCGAGTGCCGCAGATATTCATATGGTGGGTACAGTAGCTCGAATCTTGAGAGTTTTGAAAATGCCAGACGGAAATATTACCGTTATTCTACAAGGGAAAAAACGATTTGAAATTGACTCGATTGTTACCGAAGAGCCCTATTTGGTAGGTGCGGTGAAAGAAGTCGACGAGAATCGACCTAGTGAGGAGGATACAGAGTTTAGCGCAATTGTAGAATCTGTAAAAGAACTTGCAATCGAAATTATTAAAGAAAGCCCAAATATTCCTTCCGAAGCAACATTTGCTATTAGAAATATTGAAAGCAAGTCTTTTCTCATAAACTTTGTCTCGTCAAATATGAACTTGACTGTTGAAGAGAAACAAAATCTTTTGGCAATTAATAGTCTAAAAGATCGTGCGCTCGAAACATTGAGGTTTATGAATATTGAACTTCAGAAATTGGAATTGAAGAATGATATTCAATCGAAGGTTCGTTTTGACCTTGATCAGCAGCAGCGAGAATATTTCCTTCATCAACAAATGAAGACCATTCAAGAAGAGCTTGGAGGTGTTTCTCATGATGAAGAGATTGAGGAAATGCGTCTCAAAGCTAAACTGAAAAAATGGGATGAAAGCACTCAGAAGAGTTTTGATAAAGAGTTAGCGAAATTACAGCGAATGAATCCGCAAGCACCAGATTTTGGTACTCAGCGCAATTATTTAGAACTTCTCCTAGATCTTCCTTGGGGTACATATTCTAAAGATAATTTTGATTTAAAACGAGCACAAAAAATTTTGGATAGAGATCACTTTGGTCTTGAAGAAGTTAAGAAACGAATGATTGAACATCTTGCAGTGCTCAAGTTGCGTAATGATATGAAATCGCCTATCATTTGTCTTACAGGACCTCCAGGGGTGGGTAAGACGTCAATCGGAAAATCTATTGCCGAAGCGTTGGGTAGAGAATATGTTCGTATTTCATTGGGAGGACTTAGAGATGAGGCTGAGATACGAGGTCATAGAAAAACATATATCGGTGCGATGCCAGGTCGAATTATTCAGAGTTTAAAAAAGGCAGGAACTGCAAATCCAGTCTTTGTTCTTGATGAAATAGATAAACTAGCTACTAGCAATCAAGGAGACCCTTCTTCCGCATTGTTAGAAGTTTTGGATCCTGAGCAAAATAAAGAGTTTTACGATAACTTTCTGGAAATGGGATTTGACTTGTCTAAAGTAATGTTTATCGCCACATCTAATAATATAAATGTCGTTCAGCCAGCTCTTCGCGATCGTATGGAAATCATTACGATGACTGGATATACAGTCGAAGAGAAAGTAGAAATTGCTCGCAAGCACCTTTTTCCGAAGCAATTAAAAGAACACGGTCTTGACGGAAAACAATTAAGTATTTCCAGAAAAGAATTAGAGAAAATTGTTGTAGGATATACTAGAGAATCTGGAGTTCGTGGATTAGAATCAAAAATTGCACAGGTAATTCGAAATTCGGCAAAATCTATTGCGATGGATGAGCCTTACAATGAAAAGATAACAGAAGAAGATATTGTTACGGCATTAGGGAGTCCAAAGATGACTCGCGATAAGTATGAGAACAATCAAGTTGCAGGAGTAGTTACGGGCTTAGCATGGACATCTGTAGGCGGCGATATTCTGTTTATCGAATCTCTATTGTCTAAGGGCAAAGGAACCATGACCATGACTGGAAATCTTGGAGTAGTCATGAAAGAATCAGCAACAATTGCTTTAGAATATATAAAAGCAAATGCAGAGATGTTTGATATAAATCCTGATGTGGTATCAAATTACAATGTACATATTCACGTGCCTGAAGGAGCGACGCCAAAAGATGGCCCAAGTGCTGGAATCGCAATGCTAACATCCTTAGTTTCTTTATTCACTCAAACCAAAGTAAAAAAACACCTTGCGATGACTGGGGAAATTACTTTGAGAGGGAAAGTGCTTCCAGTGGGTGGAATAAAAGAAAAAATACTAGCTGCAAAGCGTGCAAATATTAAAGAAATTATTCTCTGTAAAGAAAATGAACGTGATATAAACGAGATCAATCCTAAATATCTAGAAGGACTTACGTTTCATTATGTATCTGAAATGAAAGAGGTTATAAAATATGCGCTAACAGATGAAAAGGTGAAAAACGCTAAAGTTTTGTCCTAATATGATCCTAAATATATAGACAGACCGGTGACTTCGTTGCCGGTTTTTTTTTATTGTTCACAGTTAAAATTGTTTTAAATTGCGCCCTAAAAATAATGCTTTACTATTTGCGTTATGCTTAGTAGAAGTTGAATCCTAAAAATGTACAAACCGCTTGTTTATTGCTTTTTTTTTCTGTTTATTTCTGTTTCGTATGGACAGATTGGAGGAAAGCACGTATACGAATTTCTCAATCTCGTTACCTCTCCACGGCAGGCAGCACTTGGCGGTAAAACTATTACCATTTATGATAACGATGTCAATCAGGCTCATTATAATCCCGCGACGATAAATGCAGATATGGACAACCATTTAGCTCTTAACTACGGAAGCTATTTCGGTGAAGTTTCATATGGCACCGCCTCTTACGCTTATACTTATGACAGGCGTTTGCAAACCTTTGCAGCTGGTGTAAATTATGTAAATTACGGAACCTTTGATGGTAGAGATGAAAACGGAGTTTCGACAGCAGAATTTACAGGGTCGGAAATTGCACTTTCTTTTGGTTACGCTTATAATGTTCCATATTCTGATTTGTTTTTGGGCGCTTCCGCGAAAATTATATCTTCTACGTTAGAAAGTTACAGCTCCTTTGGTGGCGCGGTGGATCTGGGTTTGCTTTATATTGATGAAGACAACGATATTAACTATGGTCTCGTAGTTCGAAACATTGGAACGCAATTTTCCACGTATTCAGGGACACCAGAAACTTTACCTTTAGAAGTAATGGCAGGAATTTCGCAGGAATTAGAAAATGTGCCTATAAGGTGGCATCTGACTTTGGAGAATTTGCAGCAATGGAATATTGCCTTTAGCAATCCTGCAAGAGCCGAAGGTACAATTGATGGTGGAGCAGTAGAAGAAAAGATTTCGTTCTTTAATAACGCGCTTCGACACGTAATCGTTGGCGCCGAACTTTTTCCAACTAAAGGATTTAATTTACAAGTAGGATATAATTTTCGCCGTGCCGAAGAACTAAAACTTTTAGAACAGCGTAATTTTTCTGGAATTTCTGTAGGCTTCGGATTAAAATTTAATAAAATAAAATTTAATTATTCATATTCAAGGTATACTTTAGCAGCCAATACAAGTTTATTTGGACTTACAATTAATTTTCAAGAATAAATTTTGACAAAAAAAATTACCATCGCAATTGACGGATTCTCGTCTACTGGCAAAAGCACTTTAGCCAAGCAGCTAGCAAATCATCTCGGTTATATTTATGTAGATACGGGTGCAATGTATCGCGCCATTGCTTATTTTGCGATGCAGCACGGCTATATTTCTAAAGAATTTTTTGATAAAACACTTCTCATTCAGAGTCTTAATTCGATTAAACTTCAATTTAAGTACAATCAAGATTTGGCTTTCGCCGAAATGTTTCTAAATGATCAAAATGTTGAACAGCAAATTAGGACTATTGAAGTTTCGAGTTTTGTGAGTCTTATCGCAGAAGTTTCAGAAGTTCGCGCAATGCTTGTCAAGCAACAGCAAGAGATGGGTAAGGAAAGTGGAATTGTGATGGATGGCCGTGATATTGGGACAGTTGTTTTTCCAACTGCCGAACTTAAGATATTTATGACCGCTTCGGCAAGTACTAGAGCACAGCGCAGATTTGAAGAACTGCTTGCCAAAAATACAGATATTACCTATGAGGATGTGCTGCAAAATGTAGAAGAAAGAGATTATATCGATACACATCGCGACGATTCACCACTATTAAAAGCTGAGGATGCAATCGAAATTGACAATTCGGATTTAAGTATTTCTGAGCAGTTTGAAATAGTATTGGAACTTGTTAACCAAATTATAAAATAAATAGCGCTAAATTCCATTTTAGAAGTAGTTTTACATGTAGAAAATTGCTGTTTTTAATACTGAAACATAATGAATATAAAGAATCGGTTAATCTCAATGAGCTTCCTTCAATTTTTTGTGTGGGGAGCGTGGCTTATCACAATTGCAAATTATTGGTTTGGCACAAAAAATTGGGAGGGAACTCAATTTGGACTTGTCTTCGGGACAATGGGAATCGCTTCTTTATTTATGCCGACACTTACTGGAATTATTGCCGATAGATGGGTAAATGCCGAAAAACTTTACGCAGGATTGCATTTTCTATATGCAGCCGTACTTTTTTATATTCCTGAAGTAGATAATCCAACAAGTTTTGTTTATATAATGCTATTGGCAATGTGCTTTTATATGCCAACCATTGCACTTAGTAATTCGATCTCTTATACAGTTTTAAAAAATAGCGGGAAGGATGTTGTCAAGGATTTTCCACCTATACGTGTTTGGGGAACAATTGGTTTTATTGCGGCAATGTGGCTCACCAACCTAACCGGAAATAAAGCAACAGAATATCAATTTTATATTGCAGGAGTTGCAGCACTTATTCTAGGGCTATACTCTCTTACGTTGCCAGCTTGTAAACCTCAGAATTTAACTAAAGAAAATTCTTCTTGGACAGAAACACTTGGTTTAGGAGCATTTAAATTATTCGCAGATTACAAAATTCTACTTTTCTTTATCTTCTCAATGTTTTTGGGTGGAGCACTGCAACTGACTAACGCTTATGGAGATGTTTTTCTTGATGAGTTTAAGTTTTTTCCAAAATACGCTAGTTCATTTGTTGTGAAGTATTCGACAATTATTATGTCGATTTCTCAGATTTCCGAAACACTATTTATCTTAGCGATTCCGTTTTTCTTGAAGAGATTTGGAATCAAACAAGTGATGCTTATCAGTATGCTGGCATGGGTTTTACGATTCGGGCTTTTTGCTTACGGAAATCCGACGGATGGTTTGTGGATGATTATTATGTCGTGCGTTGTCTACGGAATGGCTTTTGACTTTTTTAATATTTCGGGATCATTATTTATAGAAACAACTACAGATGCAAAAAACAGATCGTCGGCTCAGGGATTGTTTATGATGATGACAAATGGTTTTGGAGCTGTTTTAGGGAGTTTTACTTCGGGATGGGCAATTGACAAATATTTTACCAAAACATTTACAAATACATCTGAAATTGCTGGATTTCTTGAGACAGAAACTACAAACACAACATTACTAGGTTTCATTAAAAAACAAGGAACAGAAATCGCTGCTAATGGTGCTTTTGATAATCCTATTTTGATGAAAGACTGGCATTCTATATGGTTGTCATTTGCGATTTATTCTCTTATTATTGCCGTTGCTTTTGCAATCATGTTTAAGCATAAGCATGATCCGAATCAAGTAGCGGAAGTGACGATGAGTCATTAAATTGATTTAGAATTCAAATACTAAAGTTAAAGGCTAGAGAAATCTAGTCTTTTTTGATGCAAATTAAAGTGGAAAATATATTTTTTATTGCTTCCGCAAAAGTTATAATTGGAGGTTAATTTAAAATTTATATATTTATCATTTACATAAAAAAACTTGAAAATGATTTAGAACCACAAAATTATCTTCAATGGAAATTTTAAAAATAAAGTCATTAACTGAATATCAGTTTCATCAGATAAATGAAATGTGGAATGAAGAATTTCCGATAAATCTAAAAGATAGGTTTGATCTTCTGCTAGAAGATGTTGAGAACTACAATCATTATATTATCTCAGAAAACGATCAAATTTTGGCGTGGGCGGCTGATTTTGAAACAGAAAATGAAGTTAGATTTTCTATTATTGTTCGTAAAGAAAACCAAGGAAAAGGATTAGGGAAACTTTTGATCGATAGATTGAAAAGAGATTTGGGAGAGTTTTGCGGTTGGGTAATTGATCACAATGATTATCTAAAACAAAATGGTGAAACATATCAGTCACCTCTTTCTTTTTATAAGAAACATGGTTTTGAAATATTGAATGATATTCGAAGTGCTTCTGAACTTATAAAAGCAGTAAAAATTAGAAATAATGTAAAAATATTTGCTGAAACAGAACGATTTATTTTGAGAGAAATACTTCCTTCAGATGTAGAAGGAATGTTTGAACTTGATTCTGACGCAGATGTGCATCAATATTTGGGAAATAATCCTGTTTCTAAATCGCAGCAAAGCCTCGAAATGATTTATTTTATTAGGCAACAATATCTTGATCACGGAATTGGACGTTGGGCAATTATTGACAAAAGCACCAATGTCTTCGTTGGTTGGTCAGGATTAAAATTTGTGACAGATTTGACCAACAATCACCAGAATTACTATGATCTTGGATATCGACTTATCAAAAAATATTGGGGCCAAGGAATTGCGACAGAAACTGCAATTGCATCGGTTGAGTATGCCTTTGACAAAATTGGTGCAAATGAGGTTTATGCAATGGTGGATTTTGAAAACCATAACTCCCAAAAGATTCTGAAAAAAGTCGGACTTAATCCTATTGAAAGTTTTGATTTTGATGGAATTAAACACGATTGGTTTAAAATTGATAGAGTGCAATTTGAAAAAAGTGTGAAGCTAGTTTATTAGGTGAATTATTTCAGAACGTTTGTCGATGAAAGCCATATAACTGTGATGAATTCTGTTTAATTGGAATTCTGAGAGGAATAATTTCCTTTGACAGTTTAATAACTTTATAACTTCAATCGAATAAAAAATTCCCACAGTTCGGCTCTAAAGAAGCGTAATCGTCAGTTATCACGCAGATTTCTAAGAACCTTCTTTCGGCGAAAGCCAAAAATTAAATTTTATTATCTTTTTAAAGTGAAATGTCCGCGGAATTCCTGTCCGTCTTGTCTCTGTACCATAAACCAATAATCAGTAGAAGGCAGTCGCTTGCCATTTAATGTGCCGTCCCAACCAAAATCTTTTGATAATAGTTGCTTCACCAATTTTCCGTATCTATCAAAAATAAAGACCTTAATATTAGGTTCAGATTTTGCTAAATTTATATGCCAAGTATCGTTGTAACCATCACCATTTGGAGTGAAGAAATGCGGGTAATTCAGCAGATGAACGATCTTTTTTGCATCGCCACAACCGTAGATATTTTTGACATAAACTTGGTAGGAGCCAGCTGGCAAACCGTAAAATGAATTATCAGCTTGGAATGTAATATTGTCGAGTGAATACAGGTAATGTGCGGGATTTCCGCTTTGCAAAATCACAGAAAAACTATTGTCATTGCTAGTCCAATCTGAAATTACCACATCTGAAATTATGGGAGTTGTAGTATTTGCAACTACAATATTGTACACTGCTGAACAAGTAATTTCGGTGCCATATTCGCGCTGAACTTCCAAGGAGTAAGCACCAATTTCGCTAACAACAATCGACTGCGTTGTCTCGCCAGTAGACCATAAATACGAGGTCATGCCAGCATCTGCGGTAATTGTTATCGGGCTGCCTTCGCAAAGTGCGTAGTCTAGGCTCATATTGAGTTTAGGATATGGTCTGACCGTAAGTTTAAAGCTAGTCGTTTTATAGCATTCGCCAATGAGAGCGCGCAATCTCACATAAATAGTTTTGGTTCCAGAAAGATATTGCAGAGGCAGAGCATTCGTTCCCGTTTCGGCATTTGCGATGCTTGTGTGATATGATATTAGGAAATCAACTTCGTCCTGAGCACCAACGGCAGCGGCGTTCTGCAGAGATAAGTCAAACAGAACTTGATTGTCCATATCGGCATCATCGCAGGCAATCATATCTTCAGGTTTTTCTATAAAAAATGGTTCTGGAAGATGTGCTACATCTACGACTTGGGTCACAATGTTTCCGCAAGCTTGCTGAACCTGAAATTTGTAAATAGCAGGTTCTAAATCTGCAAAAATATTGCTATTACCATTATCAATTAGATAGGGAATTCCATTTTTTTCGATAATTTTAAAAATCAGTGGCGCAACACCGTCTGTTACAATTTTGATATCTGATGAACTTCCATCGCAGGAAATTTTAATAATTTCGCGAATTGAAAAGTTTTCATTTATGGAGAAAGTGCGTGTTACCGCAAAACATTTATTAGCTTCGGGATTTTCAAAATTTCCGTAGCTTTCGTAGACTTTAAGAATACGGAATTCACCAAAAGTATTTATGTTGTACACCGTTGTACCATTAACAACTGCAATAGAATTGGCAACAGTTGGCTCAGTCCCCTCAGGATATTCTACAGTGGTTTGTGGATGTCCCCAAGTATTTGTTACTGGGTCTAAACGTTGCAACCAAAACTTTTGATAAAAGATAGTATTGCTCTTGTGCGTATATTGCAATTTGAATGAACCACAAAATCTTGTGATATCTAGTATATCTTGTGTAACAATCATTCCTTCGGCAACAACTGTTACCATGTGATCTTTTCCACAGTTGTCTGTCAGACTGAATGTATATGATCCAGGTGGTAAATCAGTTACTAGCAGTACACCTTCTGCATCTAAAAATGATGAAACTATATAAGGAAGTGTAGGAGAAAACTGCGTAGGCGCTTCAACTATTTGTGCGGATACAATAGAGACGCCGAAGTTTCCTCTTAATAATATGCTTCCCGTATTTCCTGAACAATCGGGACGAGTAAATTTACCTATGCTTGACGTGGTAATATTGAGCACTTTAAAGGGAACAATATACTCTTTACCGCAGTCATCTATCAATTTAATTATATATTCGCCTGCAATGAGATGTGTCATGGCTAATGTTGATGTTGATGCATTGTAATATGACATCATATTCGCGGGAAGACTTAAATTTGCTTCGCTTGGAGCTGACATCATTACTGCGCTTACAATATTACGAGTGGGAATGGTTATACTTACATCTGCAAAACTTGAAGTACACCCCGGCTCTGGTTTAATTTTTACGATTGGTATTATGATGGGTTGGACAAGATCTATTTCATCAAAGGCTATATTTCCACATGCATCTGTAATTTGTACCTTGTACAATCCGCCTAAGATTGGATTTGCTGCAGAACCGAAATTCAAAGAAGGACTGGAGAATATGGGAAACTGCGAATAATAGGAAGATGGATTAAACTGGTCTGGAGCAGCTAAGAATGTAAGTGTATAAGGAGCTACAAAATTTTGAACATTTAACTCTAGTATAAATTCTTCACATTCATCTGGAACAGAACTTTGCTTAACAGAAATTTCTCTATCTATTGTGCCAGAAGTAGTGAGTATATTTCCGCATATACCTGTTGTAGAAACCGTATATTCATAGGGTTGGCCATTATAAAACGGAATAATTGCGGAAACTTCTGTTCCGCTGGTAATTATTTTGACGATCTGAATAGAGGGACTTCCGTCTGGCGGAAAGACAGTATAAGTAAATGTTATTGGATAGGGAATTACTCCCTCACCAGAAATAGTTATGGTGTTGCTTACAATAATTGATCCGCATTGTGGCAGAGCTCCTGGCGTAATTGTACTGGGCGTGATCTCTAATTCGGGAAAATCTGAAAACAAGATATATGTCTTAACCAATGCTTCTCCACAGTTGTCAAAAACGCGTATTTGATAGGTGCCAGCAGGAAGGTTTTCAAATATATTAGAATTTTGCAGTGGTCGAATTACTGGCCCCGCGAATATCTCATATTGTACAGCATTTCCCGAAACTATAGTAACAATTATACTTCCTCCTGTTACACATTGGCTATTCGTGCCAGACACTGTGTACACAAGCGGTGATGTAGCATCAAATATTGTAATGTCTTGTGTTTGTGTATTAAGTTCGCTATCTAATTTTTGTGTTGCAACAATACGATAATCGCCATGTACAAGCCCAGTTAGAGTGGGCGTCGTTTGCGATGCGATTGGCGTTGTTAAATTAGGAAGCTGAAATGTATTAAAAGTAATTATTGCTCCTACAGCTGTATTCGCAGCTTGCATGGTGATTGTACCATTTCCAGTACAAGTTTCATTAGTTGCCTCCACATTTAATACAAAAGGTTGCAACTGAGCCGAAGCATATTGCACTATGGAGAATAATAATAGGAGCGACATGATGATCTTTTTAAACATAAGTTTACTAAGATTAGGAGTTAGGGGTTATTTATATGCTTTATAAAAGCAATGAATATAAAAAGAGTGACTTCTTGTCAGTTGTTATTGAGTCAAAAAATTTAGCTTACAATCAAAAAAAATACTCTTTGCAAAATTACAATTAATACGTCAAACGGAACAGAATCTAGTTCGTACATAAAACATTGCTACAAATTATTGATTTTCAGAAACTTAAGCACGAATTATGTATTTATCAGATAATTTTAATACTATTTTTCTGAGATTCTAACCGATTAAAAGTATGATTTAATCGTCCAAATACATAGGTAATGTAATAAATAACGTGTAAAATATTTATTATTGTAATTTTTTTGTTTTTAATAAAAATTCCGTACTTTTGCACACCTTTTGGTGGATAAGGGTTTCCTTGAGGGTCAATTATTTACGTAAAACAACTTCTGCCTTTTTCTACTAGTTAAAGAAGCCCGAGAAAAAACAGAATACAAATTTTTATCAGAATGTCTGAATTATTAAAATCACAGGAAGAATTTTTAAACAATTTTAACTGGCACAATTTTGAAGAAGGTATTGATGCAGTAGACTCAAAAAACCTTCAAGAGTTCGAAGACCTAGTTTCAAAAACTTTTATTGACACAGATCAAGAAGAAGTAGTAGATGGTACAGTTGTTAGAATTACAGATCGTGACGCAATCGTTGACATCAACGCTAAGTCTGAAGGTGTAATTTCTCTTAATGAGTTCCGTTACAATCCAGGTCTTAAAGTAGGTGACAAAGTAGAAGTACTTATTGACATCCGTGAAGACAAAACTGGTCAACTAGTTTTATCTCACAGAAAAGCACGTACTATCAAATCTTGGGATAGAGTTATCTCTGCAAACGAAACAGGTGAAATCGTTAATGGTTTTGTAAAATGCAGAACTAAAGGTGGTATGATCGTTGACGTTTTTGGAATTGAAGCTTTCTTACCAGGATCTCAAATTGATGTT
>JBBSRP010000005.1:0-28469 GCA_038242935.1 Flavobacteriales bacterium | reverse complement strand
TGCCATATGAAGCGTACCGTTTTACAGACGCTATTATCAGAACAGGCTGGAGAATGATAATAAGCGGTAAGAAACTCTTGGAATGGACTCCATCTGCCGCGGCTTATAAACAGTCAAAGAATAGTATATTGTCCAATTACAAAAAATGTGGATAGGTCCAGTATTGGCATCTCTTTGTGTTATATTGTTTTTATACTCTAATTCACCCGCATTTTTTGTTTCTATTCCTATTCTTTTCTTATGGTTTGTTTCACCTTCTATAGCGTGGAGATTAAGTTTGACAGAAATAGATGAAGCCCCTGACCTTACTGATATACAAAAAATATTTCTTCATAAGTCAGCAAGGAAAACATGGAGCTTTTTTGAACAATTTGTGAATGAAGGAGAAAACTGGTTGCCGCCTGATAATTTCCAACAACATCCTAATCCGGTAATAGCTCATCGTACTTCTCCAACTAATATTGGACTCTCTTTACTGGCGAATCTTACCGCCTATGACTTTGGATATATCACCATGAACGAAATGATTTTGAAGTGTAGCAATACGCTTAATACATTACAAAAAATGGATCGATTTAAAGGTCATTTTTACAATTGGTATGATACCCGTGACCTTTCAATCTTAGCTCCTGCATATATATCCACAGTAGATAGTGGTAATCTGGTCGGACATCTTCTTATTTTGCGACAAGGCATTTTAGCTTTAAAAAATGATCCCGTTTTTAATTTTGAAAGTTATAATGGTCTTTATTCTACAATTAATATCGTAAAAGACTTGATGAAAGATGAGAAAGACGCAAAAATAGAAGATATAGTATCACTGCTTGTAGATGCTATAAATAAAAAGAATCCTTCATTGTCAGCGATAAAAGCAAATTTAGATCAACTTCTAATTCTCAGCGATGATATTATTGAGTTTAATGATAATGAGGAACTTGGTCGGTGGATTCTTAAATTTAAAAAACATATTTGTAACATTAGAGAAGATTTATACAAACAGATTCCGTGGATAAATCTATTACCTGTTCCGAAATCTTTTATAAATTTATCACAATTAGATATTAATCATTCGCTTCTATCACTACTTGAAGTAAATGGTAGATTGAGTCAACAGATTGGTCAATACAAAAAAGAAACAAGTGAAGAGTATGAAGCTGAATGGCTTTTACAGGTAGAAGCTACCTTAAAATCAGTGATAGATTCAATTCCAGAAAAACTCAGTCTTTTCGAAGATATGGCTAAGAATTTTGAGCAGTTGAGCATTGTAGATTATGATTTTCTGATGGATAAAGACACCAATCATCTTTCTATTGGATATAATGTTGATGAGCTGAGAAGGGATGAAAGTTTTTATGATATGCTTGCTTCCGAAGCTAGGATGGGCATTTTTGTAGGTATTGCACAAGGATTGTTGCCTCAAGAGAGTTGGTTCTCCTTAGGTCGTTTGCTAACGGATTCCAAAGATGGACCTGTTCTTCTGTCTTGGAGCGGATCTATGTTTGAATATCTAATGCCACAGCTAGTAATGCCAACTTATGAAAACACTTTATTGCATGCAACCAATATTGCAATGGTAAAGCGTCAAATAGAGTATGCGAAAAAACGCGGCGTGCCTTGGGGCATCTCAGAATCGGGCTATAATAGTGTAGACGCAAGTCTGAATTATCAATATCAAGCTTTTGGAGTACCAGGATTAGGATTAAAGCGTGGGTTAGAAAATGATCTGGTCATAGCGCCTTACGCTAGCATGCTGGCTTTGATGGTCGCACCTAATGACGCAGCATCAAATTTAAAAATTTTGGCAGAGCAAGGTTTTGATGGAGAATATGGCTTTTATGAAGCAGTTGATTATACTAAAACCAGAGTGCCACGAGGCGAAAACTATGCGCTCATTAATTCCTTCATGGCGCACCATCAGGGCATGGGATTTTTATCCTTTGCTTATGTCTTATTGAACAGACCCATGCAAAATCGATTTGCTGCAGAATTACGATTTCAGGCCGCCCTATTACTATTGCAGGAGCGTATTCCAACAAAATCCATTTTTTATGCACACACAGCAAAGGTTACAGATATGCACACTACTGAGGCAGATGCACAGCTAAGAATAATTAATAGTCCCAATACTCCTATGCCTGAACTGCAGTTACTAAGTAATGGTAATTATCAAGTAATGGTAACCAATTCAGGAGGAGGATACAGCCGTTGGAAAAATCTGGCCGTTACTAGATGGCGGGAAGACGCGGTGAGTGATAATTATGGAATTTTCTGCTATATAAAAGATATTGATAGTGGTGATTTCTGGTCTAATACATACCATCCTACTCGTCAGCCTTCCAAGAAATATGAGACAATATTTTCCCAAGGCACAATCGAATTTTACAGAAGAGATTTTGGCTTTGAAACCAAAACACAAATTGTGGTATCTCCCGAGGATAATGTAGAAATAAGAAAAATTAAAATTACCAACCGTTCACAGGTTCCGAAAATTTTAGAAATCACTAGTTATACAGAACTTGTTCTTGCCACGCAAGCATCTGATGAAGCACATCCCGCCTTTAGTAATCTTTTTGTTCAAACCGAAATACTGCCAAAATACAATGCTATATTTGGTACAAGAAGACCCCGTTCTAAAGATGAGCTACCACCTCATTTTTTCCATTTAATGGACGTATATGGAGCAGAAGTGGAAGAAATTTCATTTGAGACCGACAGAATGCAGTTCATCGGTAGAGGAAGAACCTTGGCTAATCCTAAAGCACTCGATGCTGGTAAATTGGACGGCAATCAAGGAGCAGTATTGGATCCTATAATGTCAACTAAGTGCCGGATAACCATCATGCCATCAAGCACCGCAACAATAGACTTAATATACGGCATCTGCGAAAGTCGAGAAGAGAGTGAAGCGCTAATGCATAAATACAGAGATAAAAATCTTAAAAAACGTGCTCTAGAACTTTCTTGGACGCATAGTCAGGTACTATTAAGACAGATTAACGCTACCGAAGCAGATGCACAGCTATTTGGAAAATTAGCCGCATCTGTTATTTATTCTAATCCAGCATTTCGTGCCAACGAAGCGGTAATTAAAAGTAATTTTAGAGGACAGTCTGGACTTTGGAGCCATTCCGTTTCAGGCGACTTACCAATCGTTTTAGTACAGATATTTACGTTGGAAAGTTTAGATTTAGTTACACAGATGATTAAGGCTCATGGTTATTATCAATTAAAAGGTTTGACAGTTGACCTAGTGATTTGGAATGAGGATCATGGTTCATACAGGCATGAATTACAAGATCAGATCTTAGGAATGATTTCCGCGGTAAATTCCTTAACGGGGCATGTACCAGGAAAAATATATGTAAAGTCGACCGACCAAATATCTTCTGAGGACCGGATTTTATTTGAAAGCGTTGCCAAAGTAATCATCAGCGATAGCAATGGTTCATTATCCGAGCAAATATCAGGACAATATAGAGTAATGGGATCGTCTCCTTTATTAGAAGTTAAAGCAAAAATGCCAGATTATGGTCTTGAGGACGCAGTGATGCCACTCGATCTTAAATTCTTTAATGGTATAGGAGGCTTTACAGCAGATGGAAAAGAATATAAAATACTAACTACTAATAAAACAACTACCCCCGCACCTTGGTCAAACGTTATCGCTAATCCTACTATCGGAACAGTAGTTTCTGAAAGTGGCTCAGCTTATACTTGGGCTGTGAATGCACATGAATATCGAATTACTCCGTGGCATAATGATCCAGTGACGGATACGAGCGGAGAGGCTTTTTATCTTCGTGATGAAGAAACTGGATTATTTTGGTCTCCAGCTCCTTTTCCTATAAAAGCTCAGACAAATTATATCACGACGCACGGATTTGGTTATACCTATTATGAACACATAGAAAACGGAATATCTTCCAAAATGAAAGTGTTTGTGGATGAGGTGGCGCCCGTAAAGTTTGTAGCTCTTACTATAAAAAATATTACCGACCACCCAAGAAAACTCTCCTCCACGGGCTATCTTGAGATTATTTTGGGCAATGTCCGATCCAAAACAAATATGCATATTCTTTCAGAGTATGATCCTCATAATGGCGCTTTGTTTTTTCGAAATAGATACAATGATGCTTTTGCCGATCGAGTAGCATTTTTCAAAATGATCGGCACAGGTGATTTTAGTTATACCACTGACCGTTCGAAGTTTATTGGTAGAAACAAAACTATTTCTAATCCTGATGCGATGTACCGTCAGGATCTGCGAGGAAGGATTGGAGCGGGACATGACACCTGCGCTGGACTGCAGGGGAAATTTAGTTTACTCCCAGGTGAAGAAAGAGAGATAGTTTTTTTGATTGGTAGCGGTGAAGATACTGGAGCAGCTGTTAAACTAAGTCAGCATTTTTCAAATATTGATACAATCAATCAATCTTTTGACCAGATAAGAGAGTACTGGAATGAAATAGTAAACACAGTGCAAGTTCAAACACCGGATGAAGCTCTAAATCTTCTTGCTAATGGATGGCTTACTTACCAAACAATTGCTTCTAGGTTATTTGCTCGCAGTGGTTATTACCAATCTGGAGGCGCCTTTGGTTTTAGAGATCAGATTCAGGATACTCTTTCTTTATTACACAACAAACCTAAATTTGCACGCGAACAAATACTTTTAAATGCTTCGCGGCAATTTAAGGAAGGAGATGTTCAACATTGGTGGCATCCGCCAGAAGGAAGAGGTGTGCGTACCAATTGTTCTGATGATCTCTTGTGGCTACCATTTGTCGTTTATAAATATTTAAATGCAACAGGTGATTTGGAGATTCTTAAAGAGGAAATGGGATTTTTGGAATCCAGACTATTAAAAGAAGGAGAAGATTCACTCTATGATTTGCCCATGAGGGGAAGTTCAGGTGCTGACTTGTACCACCATTGTCGTCTGGCCATAAAACATAGTCTCCAATTTGGAAAACATGACTTACCATTGATGGGCTCTGGTGATTGGAATGACGGAATGGATCAGGTAGGAAATGAAGGCAAAGGAGAAAGCGTCTGGTTGGCTTTTTTCTTTTATGATATTCTTTCCAATTTTGAGAAAGTTGCTCATAATTACGGTGATAGTGAATTTGCCACAATTTGTAAGGTCGAAGCTATTCAATTACAGTCCAATATTGAAAAAAATGCATGGGATGGCGAATGGTATAAACGCGCATGGTTTGACGATGGAACTCCTTTAGGATCAAAAGTAAATGAAGAATGTCGTATTGATGCCATTTCTCAAAGTTGGTCTGTATTGACAAATGCTGCGCCGCAAGGAAGAAGAAATCAAGCCATGGAATCTCTAAATAAGTACCTAGTTAAAAGAGATATGAATATTATCCAGCTTCTTGATCCACCGTTTGATAAATCTGATTTGAATCCAGGATATATAAAAGGATATGTACCAGGAGTAAGAGAAAATGGAGGACAATATTCTCATGCGGCTATTTGGGCTTTAATGGCTTTTGCAGCGCTGGGAGATAGAGAGACTGCGTATGAACTTTTCAGCAGGATACAGCCAATTAATCATGCCTTAGACTCAAAAGATGTTCAGATTTATAAAGTTGAACCTTATGTGATGGCCGCGGATGTTTACGCTAATGAAACTCATCGAGGGCGTGGAGGATGGACTTGGTACACCGGCTCTGCAGGCTGGATGAATCAATTTATAATTGGCTCTCTGCTAGGAATGGAATTACTGGTGGATAAACTTAAATTAACCCCATGCTTTCCAGAAGAGTGGCCGTCAATTACAATCAACTACCGTTTCCAAACAACAACTTATACAATCACAGTATATCAAGAAAGAAAAATTGACAATTCCTGGTGGAAAATGAAAGATGAACAAGGGCAAGGAAATGTTTTTCCTCTCAAGGATGATGGGATGCAGCATGAGGTTGAGGTTCATGTTTTAATCTAAAAAGTACTGAAGCATTTATTAATTAAAAAAAAGACGGAAGATGCGATAAGGACATACTAGTCAATGCAACTTGGGATAATAGAATTTGTCGATAAATAAATTAATCGATACAAATTCTATTATCACAAAATGTATTGTACCTATTGCGCAAGGGGTGGGAGCGGCATCCTTTGCTGCCTTTCAGAACATTTTCTAATTTACCCTACATTTATTGGCAGCAAAGATATAGTGGACGACCCGACCCGAGCTGTTGAATTGCTCAATGGTAAGAGAGAATTGCTAGCGATGGGTTGCGCCCAAAAAAATCTTCTTAATTGAATTTTTTGGAAAATTTTATTTCTGATTGATTTATAGAATACCAACAATTTTCGACGTTTTCAACAATTAATTTATTCATTTCTATATCAGTATCACATTTACATTATGATTGTTGATTTATAACTTCAGACAACCTGTTAAAACGAATTCTACCATGAATAGTGCTTCGATTTATAATTTAGTTAACTTCTTTATTATTCAATATTAATAATCTACCACGAAATTAAATTAATGCAGTTTTTCTTTTGTTGGGCAAATCAATATCAAGCATAATAAATTTTAGTGGTTAGGATTTGAAAAAGTGTTGATGCTAAAGCATTAGAAGTCAGATATTTAATAAACTATAATTTATGAATAAACACGCTTTAAGGTACGTCAACACGCTAATTCTATAAGTTTTTACCTTTTTTCTGTAACCTATACCGGAGAAAATGTTGGTAAGTTTGTGATTAGATTTAACAAAGTGTTTCATGATGCGAGTGGTAACAGTTGTTGCTAAGACTAATGAGAAAGTAGGTAAAAAACATTTAGATTCTCTTACAGACAAAATGAAAAGAGTTAATTGAAGTGCAATGCGCGATAGGTAAAATCTTTTTTTAAACAATGCAAGTATTAATCGATAGTTATACACTAATAACATTTTATTTTCAACCCTTAACTTTAACCTAATGATGTAGTTAGCTTTTTATCGTAAATTATTACTAATAAGTTGAATGCATTAAATTTTAATAATAAAAATAAATACTATGAAGAGAATAATTACTACTTGTGCCTTAGCTTTTATTTCAGCTTATGGGCACGCTCAGATGAAAGACATAACCGTAACTTTACAGCCTACCGTTAGCTATAATTGGTTTGATAAAAACACAGCTATTGATGATGGAGTTATGTACGGTGGTAGAGTAGGTTTTGGATTTGGAGAAACTATCGAGCTTCGAGGAGTTTATGAGAAGTCTGCAGACTTAAAAAATACAGTAAGCGGATTAGATCTCTTTGATGATGACTTCGTAAATAATTTCAACGCTCGATCAGTTGAAATTGAGAGAATTGGTGGAGAATTCAAAGTTAACATTCCAACTCGTAGTACTTTTGTTCCTTATCTAACATTAGGAGCAGGTGTGCAAAATCTAAAAGTTGATGTTGCAGCCACAGATGCTGCTCAAAAGAACGAACTCAAATCTGAACAAATTTACTTAAACCTTGGGTTGGGAACTCAAATTAGACTTGGTGAGAGATTGTTTCTCAATTTGGAAGCAAAAAACACTGTATTTAATATGGATCCAGCATCAGTTCTATTTCAAGATGGACAGGATCAAAGTGCTATCGAAGGATATTTAGATGACAACAATAATAGTAGAATGTACAATTGGTCAGTTTTGGCTGGTTTACAACTTTACTTAGGTGGTCGCAGTCCTGAGAATATGAGCGCTTTAGATAGAGCTTATCGTAACGAGTTTTCTGGCGGAATGGGTAATTTCAAATTGATTTTTGAACCTGCTGGTGCGTTTATCAATTTCGATAATGATAGTAATTTAGCGGATACTTACCTATTAGGAGGAAAAATTGGATTTGATTTAAATCAATATGTAGGTATTAGAGGTTACTATTATCAAGCAACTAAAAATGAGCAAGTATCATTTGACTTTGACGACATTGCAATGTATGGAGGTGATTTTGTGGCTAAATTAAATGTATCACGTGGTCTTGTGCCTTATCTTACTGTTGGTGGAGGATATCTTAATGTTAATAGCAACAAATACATTGGAAAAGATGGTCTAACAGGTGCTTCTTCAGGTTACTTTGCAAAAGGTGGTCTAGGACTGAATGTACCACTTGGTACTAATCTAGAAGTTTTTGGTGATGCTAGCATGATGTTTACATCTGAACGTAATGATGATGATTTGCAGAATATTATTTCACCAGATGAGCTAAGATCTCATACTATGTATAGTGTAGGTTTACGTCTCCAATTAGGTAAAAAATCTAATCCCGATGAAATCGTACAAAGAGAAATTGACAGTAGAGTAGATGATAGAACCAAAATTTATCAGAAACGTATTGATGAGTTAGAATCAGAATTATCTGATGCTTACAAAAACAATGACACTAACAAAGCTGTTAGAATCATTGAAGAGAAAAAAGAGCTAGAACAACAAATGGATAATGATCGTAAAATGACAAGAGATCAGCAGTCTAAATCTTCTGATAAGGTTAAAGATTCTGATTCTGAAAAAGAATCTAGAGTTCAAATGACTCCAAAAGAACTTGAAGATATGATCGAAAAAGTTATTCAAGGTGTTGATGAGGAATCTCGCGGACCAAAGAGTAATGAGGATCGTATGGATCGCTTAGAAAGATTATTGCTTGAGGTTAATACTGGTGCATACAGAGAAAATCTTTCACCTGCTCGTCAGCAAGATGCTTCTCAAAGAATTCTAGAAAAATTGAATGATTTGGATAGAAAGATCGATAGAAACACTGATAGAATGGATAATTTGGGAAATTCTTTGCAAAACCCAAATCAAAACCAAGATAAAACAGTAGTTATTAATCCATCACAACCACAACAACAAATTGCACCACAAATGGTACAACAGCCAACTGAAACGAAAGTGACAACTGACGTGGATGGTAACACGATTGTTAAATCTGAAAACGAGGATAAAGGTACTGCTACTGGGTTAGTAGTTAACCAAGGTATTTCAGTTTTCACTGGTGTTGCAATTGCAGAAGACGCTGCTATGGTAATCGGAATTAGAGGAAATTACGCATTTACTAATTCTCCTTTCAAATTTATGCCCGACTTATATTTGGCTCCAGGTAAAGATACTGGATTCGGTGTTAATGCCAACGTTGTTGTTGATTTTCCAGTAAACACTGGAGTTATCGCAGAGCCTTATGTTGGTTTAGGACTTGGTTATAATCAGGCGGCAGGAGAGAGTAGTTTTGCACCTAATTTAGTATTGGGTACTACTTTTAATGTGTTAGGAGGAAAGCTATTTGCAGATTATACTGCTCACAACTTCTTTGATATTCACCAAATATCAATCGGCTACAAATTAAATTTATAAAATGATGTCAAAGCAAAACACCACAATTAAAGTAAAAACAATATTACTTTCTGTATGTTTACTATCTTCAGTAGGTCTTTTCGCGCAAAGCGAAAAGACTTCTGAAAAAAGTACTATTGTAATGACAAAATCTGAACTGAACTCATTTTTGACAACAGTGGCAGATGCAAGACGAGCTCAAATTAAAGAGAGAGAAAATAGAAGTGTAAGACAAGATTTGGCTGAGCTAAGATTGAAGTATGAACAAGGTTCCAGAACAAGAAATTCTGGATACGATAATGGTTCAAATCAGCAAATATTAAATGAAATACGATATCTTAATCAAAGAATTGATAATATGGGTTACCGTAACGACAACAATAATAGTGGTTATGGTTCTAGATCTAGAGATAATTCTACGATAATCATGCCAAGTGGATCAAATACTGCTCATCCTTCCTATATGCCAAATGGTGGAAGTTCAACTACAGTAATTCCTTCAAATAAAAGGAAGATTAATGATTTACAAGCTAAAATTGATTCGCTAAGTAGCTCCGATGCAAATAGAAATAACATTGTACAGAACAATTCTTATACAGATAGTATAGATAATTTGAAAGGCAGTTTGTCAGATATTAGGAGACAAATGGAAAGTATGGAGGCTAAAATGAAAGCTGATAAAAAAATAGTAGCACCTGAAGAAAGCAAATCATACTTCAAACAACAAGTTTATTTTGCAAATAACTCAGAGGCCCTGAACGCAGAATATCTTCGATATGTTCAGGATTTAACTCAAATTTTGATCAACTATCCAGAAGCAAAAATACTTCTCGAAGGATGGGCTAGCCCAGTAGGAAAAGCGGCTTACAACAAGCAGCTTTCTATGCGGAGGTCAGAATCTGTAGAGAAAGCGTTTCTTAATAATGGAATCGATCAAAGTCGAATTCTTACATCGTTTAAGGGTGAAGATACAAAATCTTCCGCGCAGCATGCGAGACGTGTGGATATGTCAATTGTTGTAAAATAAATTTTAAATACTATCTTATTCAACTGCGAATAAGGATTACAAAAGTGATTAGTAAACCCCAAAATCTTACGATTTATGGGGTTTTTAAATTTCCACATTTACGAAAGTACTTATTATCAGTCTTAAAAGAATAATAGAATTTGGCAAATATTTTAAGCGATAATCTCAACAAATACTAAGATCAAAGAAAAACCTAAATTAAAACAAACTCTAAAATTGCTACAGTGATGATCAATACTATTCTGTAAACTACCAAAAAAGCAAAAAGCCGACCATGATGGCCAGCCTTTATGCAAAATAAGTTAATTTGAGATTATTTTTTTGACTCCTCTATCGAAACTTTTCTAAATTCTTTCAATAATTTCTCAAGCTCTAAAGTTGATTTACGAGCTCTTGCTCCAGCAGCTTTAACCCCTTTTTCTGTTAATGAATCTGTTTCTGAAATAAATGTTTGGAATTCAGTGTTGATTTTTTCGATAAGATCTTTCATAATAGTGTTTAAATGTGAATAGCAAAAATACGTCACCACCTGCATATTTCAAAGTTGTTTTGCTGATATTTTTCAGTCAAATACTCTTTAAACGTCTTTATCTGCTAAGAAAGTCAAAATGAACGACTATTTTCTTTTTGTGAGCGGCTTGCTGCTGTTTCATTCTTCACAGCAGCAACCAGGTTTTCCACTATATCTTTTCTGCAAGTGAGACTTGACACAAATTTGAAATGAATTTTTGCAGCAAAGGTTGCCTTTTCACCCCCTGCCGCAAACGTCGTCTACAGCAGATATTTTGTGCTAACATTTATATTATTTTAATACAGTTGCTTAACAACAACTATCCATGCAAAGAATTTCTAGTACTATCGATATTCAAAGAGAATACGAGATTTCCAATCAATTTAATTACGTGAATTTAAGTAACTTTTATTCCTTTGTAAGATTGAAAAATTTACTAGGAAATTCGAACTAAAGTTTAGCAAAAATTTAAGTTGAAGGTTGCAAATATCATTATTTATCACAACTTAAAGTTTTAACTTTACTTGGTAGTCTTAAAAAGGTAAAAGAATGATTTTATTTTTAATTTCTGTTTGAGAGCAAGAGCGGATGTTCAATTACGCGAAGAAGTATTTTCATCAATATCAATACCAATATTTAAAAAGTTTATTAACCTAGAAGTATCAAAATTATGACAACCAAAAAACATAGAATAACAGCAAGCGAGATGAAAGGACAGACATTGCCTTATCCTGCAAAACAATCAGATATGGATATTCAACCACAGACTGATCTTTCTGAATATAAAGCCGCAGGTAAATTAACAGACAAAGTTGCGATAATCACTGGAGCCGATTCGGGAATTGGTCGTGCAGTTGCGATTGGATTTGCAAAGGAAGGCGCAGATGTCGCGATTGTTTACAACGTCAATGATTCTGATGCCGAAACAACAAAACAAATGGTTGAAAAAACGGGCAGAAAATGCTTATTGATCAAAGCCGATGTTCGTAAAAAAGATGCTTGTTTTGATGCCGTAAAACAAACAGTTGATAAATATGGCAAGCTCAACATACTAATTAATAATGCCGCTTTTCAGCACGTCGAAGAGAACTTGGAAGACATATCAGAAGAGAATTTAAGAAGAACATTTGAAACAAATATTTTTGCATACTTTTTTATGGCTCAGGCAGCAATACCACATTTGCATGATGGTGATGCTATCGTAAATACTGGTAGTATTGTTGGCTTTACGGGTCATCCAATACTGCTAGATTATTCAGCATCAAAAGGTGCAGTCCATTCATTTACAAAATCACTGGCATTGCAATTAGGCAAGAGAAACATTCGAGTAAACTGTGTAGTACCTGGCCCCGTGTGGACACCAAATATTCCTGGTACGATGCCATTTGATGACGTCGAAAATTTTGGACATGAAGTAGCATTAGAAAGACCTGGACAGCCCGAAGAATTGGCGCCTGCCTATATTCTGCTCGCTTCTGACGATGGCAGTTTTATGACTGGAAGTTTTATTCATGTTACAGGTGGTCGCTTGTCAAGCTAATCTTATCGCAATATGCAGAACAAAATTTCAGATAATCATAGATATAAACTAGTAGAAGAACTTTTAAATAGTGATTTTGTTACGGAGCCAACAAGACGAGCATTGCAAGAAAGGCTTGAGAAGCTGGGAAGTAATTGTTTTTTTAGCAATGAATCTTTTCATCTTTTATCTGTGGTTTGCGACCTTTTAATGGATCAAAATTCTGAAGAGAGAATGGTCAATACTGCACTGTTTATAGATGAAAGACTTTTTAATAATGATACAGATGGTTGGCGTTACAACAGTATGCCGCCTGACGATATTAAATATCAACTAGGCTTGCAGGCAATAGATGATACATCAACTAAAATGTATGGAGAAAAGTTTTTATTAATAAAAAAGGAAGATCAAATTTTCGTTTTGAGTGCAATACAGAATGGCGATGTTCAAGACGAAATATGGAAGAAGCTGAATCCTAAATTATTTTTTGAAGATTTACTTGCCGAAACAGCGGAGATCTTCTTCAGCCATCCGGTAGTTCAAGCGAGTATAAATTATGTTGGAATGGCGGATGCGAAAGGATGGACAAAAATCAAATTGAATCAATCAGAAAATCTTGAACACTAAAAGTGGAGATTTTTTTGATTTTTTTTTGTGAATTATTTCAAACTGTCGTTCGATCACATAAAATGCAACTTCGGAATTTTTAATCTTATAAAAAAAATTAATGCAAGTATATTCAAATAATGAGATTGTAAATACTGTCGTAATTGGCACTGGCGCCGGTGGTGCTCCAGTAATTGCTCGCTTAGCGAAAGCTGGACTAAAAGTGGTTGCTCTAGAAGCTGGAAAATTTTGGAATCCAAAACAAGATTTCGCTACCGACGAAAGAGAGCAAAACAAAATTATTTGGAATTATGAACGCTTATCTGCTGGTGAAGACGCCTTGCCATTTGGTCGGAATAATTCGGGAATAGGAGTTGGCGGATCTACTCTTGCGTACACCGCATACACTCCACGTGCTCATCCAGACGATTTCACCCTATTTACAGATTTTGGAGTTGGCAAAGATTGGCCAATCGGCTACAATGATTTAGAACCTTATTATGATGAGTTGGAACAGTTCTTAGGAATTTCTGGACCATCTCCTTATCCATGGGGGCCAAAGAGAAACGCCGCTTATCCGCTTGCTCCAAATCCAATAAATGGTGCCGCACAGCTAATGGAACGAGGTTGTGACGAACTAAACATTAAAACTTCGCCCGCAGCAAATGCAATTTTATCTAAGCCTTATTATCAAGAACATGTTGGAGAACGAGATGAATGTACGAACAGAGGTTTCTGCCAAGCTGGATGTAGTATTGGCGCAAAAGCAAGTATGGATGTCACCTTTATTCCGCTGGCTATCCACTTTGGAGCTGAAATTAGAACGGAATGTTTTGTAACCAAATTACAAACTGATTCTACTGGCGAAATAACCGCAGTTATATATAATAGAAATGGTGTTGAAGAAATGCAATTATGCAAAAACGTTTTTCTCTGTGCTGGCGCTATCGAAACACCGCGTTTGCTTTTGATAAATAACCTTGCGAATAGCAGCGGTCAAGTGGGAAAAAATTTTATGGCGAATGTTGCATCACAGCTGTGGGGCGAATTTGACGAATTAGTACATCCTTACAAAGGGATTCCTGCGAGTTTAATTTCTGAAGACTTTCACCGACCAAAAGATGTAGATTTTGCTAGTGGTTACCTACTGCAATCTATTGGTGTTATGCCAATCACTTATGCCTCTCAACTGGCTAGATCTACTGGAATTTGGGGTAAAGATCTGCGTGAAAAAATGAACGCTTACAACTATGTCGCTGGGATAAATATGCATGGTGAATGCTTGCCAAATAAAGATAATTTTCTGGAACTTTCTGATGAAAAAGATCAATTAGGCTTACCCAAACCACGAATCTATTTTACCAACAGCGAAAACGGCAAACGAATGGCTGCACATGCTGAAAATTACATGGAAAAAATATGGACAATTGCAGGCGCAAAAAATATATTTAAAGTATCCCGAAATGCGCACACAATTGGAACCTGCCGAATGGGGAATGATTCTTTGGATGCAGTGGTCAATCCACAAGGAAAATCGTTTGATATCCCAAACTTATATATCTCTGACAATTCAGTTTTCCCGAGTTCACTAACTGTAAATCCAACTCTGACTATCATGGCGGTGGCGCTGCGTACAGCAGATATATTTCTAAAAGATTTTACAACAGTACATAAATTATAATATTATGGCAGCAGAAAGTTTTTTAAAGTATGTGAAGAAAAAATATGGCGACGATGGCTATAATGGTGATCAATATGGTGGTGCAAGCGGTAAAGATGGCAGCGGTTTGCCAGTGAATAACGCCGGGAATTTTATGTTTGCTACAGGAATAGAATGTTCGTATCCCACCATCGATAACGGCAAAACAAGGCGCGATCTGCTGGCAGAGTGCAATCATTATCAACGTTGGAAAGAAGATCTTGCTCTCGTAGAAGAGATGGGACTGAAAGTTTTAAGATATGGATTGCCATATTATTCTATTCATATTGCCGAAAATAAATTCGATTGGAGTTTTGCAGATAAAGTTATGAATGAAATGAAGAGATTGGAAATTACACCCATTCTCGACCTAATGCATTTTGGCGTGCCAGATTGGATTGGCAATTTTCAGAATCCAGAACTGCCTATTCACTTTGCAAATTATGCCGCAGCAGTAGCCAAACGATATCCCTGGGTTAAATTTTACACTCCTGTAAATGAAATTTATGTAACGGCAAAAATGAGTGCGAAAGAAGGACTTTGGAACGAGCAGCTTAAAAGTGATCGCGCATTTGTAACCGCACTCAAAAATATTACTGCAGCAAGTATTTTAGCAACTCACCAAATTGCTGCTCAACGACCAGATTGTGTCATTGTACAAAGTGAATCAGCAGAGTACATTCACGAAGCTTATTTAGAAAAATCTCCCGAAATTGAAATGACAAATAAGGTGCGATTTTTGGCTTTAGATCTTTTATATGCCCATCCACCAGATGCTGACGTCTATATATACCTGCATGATAATGGGATGACCCGCAAAGAATATGAATGGTTTATGGCCGGAGAACCACCAGGATATCAAGTAACTGGAAATGATTATTATGGAAGAAATGAAACTATAAGATTAAGTAATGGCGAAACCATTACTGCGCCCGATGTCTGGGGATGGTATCTGATTACTAAAGAATATTACAATCGCTATAAAAAACCGGTGATGCACACAGAGACAAATATTTTAAATAAAGATGAAGCACCATCTTGGCTGTGGAAACAATGGCTAAATATTTTACGAATGAGAGAAGATGGTACTCCCGTGTTAGGCTTTACTTGGTACAGTTTAATTGACCAAGTAGATTGGGAAATAGGTCTAACAAAAAAAGTAGGTACTATAAATGAGTGCGGATTATATGATATGGATAGAAAACCAAATCCCGTTGCAGCTGCATACAAGCTGCTATTAAAAGATTTCGGACAAATTACCATTGTGCCTTACGGCGAAATGTTTGAAATTACCGATAGACCTGCAGAATTGAAAGTAGAAGTGTAGTTTGAGTACCTTTTAAACTGTTTTAAAATAATAGCGTATAAGTAAAGTCTATTTCAGAGAATAAATTATCGGCAAGGTGACGTATGACCAAAAAAGAATAATGAAATTACTATAATTCATGAAAGTAAAGTAGATGGCTGACCCAAGTAAAATATATGAGAAAGAAAATAATAAGGTTTTAGTATTCCTTCATTATTTTGGAGGTTCTGCAGAAAGTTGGAAGTGGGTAATAAGAAAGTTGGAAAACGAGTATAGCTGTTTTGCTATGGATATTCCAGGTTTTGGAAGATCCGCTTCTCTAAAAGAACCTTCCATAGTCAATCTTGCAGAATACATTCAGACGGAATTAGTATCTTTAGGAATTACAGATTATGTTCTTATAGCACATTCAATGGGCGCTAAGATTGCTATGCAGATAGCTGCTAATAATTTGAAAGGTAATGTCCAGCAATTAATTTTAATTGCCCCGTCGCCACCGGGAATTGAACCTATTCAGGAGGATGAAAAGCAACGAATGCTTAACCATCCTAATGTTGAAGAAGCTAAAAAAACTGTTGAGAATATTACTAAATTCCATTTAACTAAAGAACAGTATATCTTGGCGGTGCAAGACAATATAATCGCTGACAATGAAACTTGGCGTTGGTGGCTTAATCAAGGAATGAATCATTCCGTTCAAGATCTAGCTGAAAATTTGAAGTTGCCGATTACTATTTTAAATTCTGAACACGATCCAGTAATTACTCCACAAATAATTAAAGAAAGAGTCTTAAATGTTTTTCCGAAGGTGCAGTTAATCAGTACCAAAAATTCTGGTCATTTGATTCCGATGGAAAAGCCTGAATGGATTGCTCAGCAGATTAGTAAGTTACTGTTATAATAAAAGTGCCCAAAATTTGATTACTTAAAGTTTAGGCAAGTTTTTCAAGAACGTCGGAGCTATTATTCTAACCACTTAAAAAAGAGTTGATAATCACTAAAAATTTTATTTTTATGAAAGAAGCAAATAAGAATCAATCACCAAAGATGACCTATTGGCATGTTTACACAAATGATGATGGTATAAGTCGGCAGAAGCAAGTAGAATTGAAAAATTTCCAAAAAGAAAGTATGGGTGGCGATGCAGCCGAACAATGGAATATGCATCTAATGGACTCAGCTGCGCATATTATGTTTTCAGAAATGCCCGTGGATTGGGTTGGAGAATGGCATGAAAATCCAAAACCTCAGTGGATTATTCCGTTATCAGGAAGTTGGTTTGTCGAGACAATGGACGGCAACCGCGTAGAAATGGGCGTGGGAGAACTTTCTTTTGGTGGCGATCAAAATACAAAACCCGATGAAAACGGAAATAAAGGTCATAAATCCGGCACGGTCGGAAATCAGCCTGTAAAACTCATGATTATTCAGTTAAAAGACGAAAAATGGATCGCTGCAAAACCTAAAGATATCATTGAACTTTAAAATTCTGGTATATATAAATTCCTGATGAAAACCGTATAAAAACATTTTTTTCTTTTGGGCGTGTCCCTTCAGGTTGCGTCGTCGTTCCTCCTCGCAACTTCGGGTCGGGCTTTCCGTTCCCGCTTTTTATTATTTGGCAAATAAGCCAAATAATAAAAGAGCTCCACTGCGATCCCTCACGCAAACGTCTCCGATGATGAATCAAAGGAAGTATTTATAAACAACAATATTTTACTGAATAGCAGTTTCAAAAACTGATTATAATGATATAATTGCTGCATCTGTGATTATTTCTTTGCATGATATGTATTGAAATGTTATAATATATTCGCCCAAATTATTAACTATTCAGTATTTGCTTTGCCTATATTTACGCAACTATGAAAGTTCCAATTCTTATTCTAGGTGGCGGTTTGGCGGGTTTAACTGCAGCCATTCATTTGTCCAAATTGGGGCACTCAATCACAGTTGTAGAAAAAAATGAATATCCAAAGCATAAAGTTTGTGGAGAATATATTTCAAATGAAGTAGTAGATTATTTCAATTGGCTCGGTCTTGACGATATTTTAGCGCAAAGCCATCCTATTAATACCTTCAGATTAGAAGTAGATCAAAGTAATTTCTCTGAAGTCGAGTTGCCTTTAGGTGGTTTCGGAATCAGCCGATATTTATTGGACGATCTGCTTTATCAAAAAGCAACATCACAAAATTGTTTATTTATCCATGAATCTGTGATAGATATTAGTTTTAAAGACAATTTATTCACGGTACGACTAAGCTCAGGTTTAGAAATTAAAACACCAATTGCAATTGGAAGCTTCGGGAAACGATCCAACATTGACGTGACTTTAAAGCGCAATTTCATTCAAAAAAAATCACATTGGCTTGCAATAAAGTCTCACTATAAAGGCAATTTTCCAGATGGTGTTGTAGGTTTGTATCCATTTCACGGCGGTTATTGTGGTGTTTCAAAAGTAGAAGACGACAAAATAAATATTTGTTATATCGTTCAGACAGAAGTTTTCAAAAAACACAAAAGCATTCCTGATTTTACAAGAAATATACTTTTTGAAAATAAGGCTTTAAAAACAATTCTGAACGATTCAAAATCTATTTTCGAAAATCCTTTGACGATTAGTCAAATTTCATTTGATGATAAAAACGCGGTAGAAAATCACATTTTGATGATTGGCGATTCTGCAGGATTGATTCATCCATTATGTGGCAACGGAATGGCAATGGCAATTCACAGCGCAAAAATCGCTGCTGAACTAATTGACCAATCATTAAAACAGAAAAATTTTTCGAGAGAAATATTAGAAGAACAATATCAAAAGAAATGGAACGAATTATTCAAAAAACGTCTTTCAACTGGCAAAATTTTGTCATCTTTATTATTAAATCCGTTTTTAACAAAAATTAGTTTGAAAACAGTTGCTCGATTTCCAATGCTTTTCAAATTTATAATCAGAAGAACGCACGGTAAATTAATTCCAAAACCTACTTAATGAGTATCAACACAAAATACCGCACGGATGAACCTGAAATTATGGACGATTTTTCGCTTGAAGGTGAAGAGTTGAGAGATGCTTTAGATAAAATCGCCAAAATTAATCAGTTGCTAGGTGGAAATAAATTAACTTTAAATGGTCTAAAAACAATTTTGCCGAAAGGCGGCAAAGATGTATTAATTACCATTGTAGACGTTGGTTGCGGCAACGGCGATATGCTGAGAAAAATTGCTGATTTCGGAATCGCAAATGATTATAATTTTAGTTTAATCGGAATCGACGCAAATGCTTTCACTGTAAATCACGCCGAGAAATTGTCATTAGATTATAAAAACATCAGCTATTTGTGCGAAGATATTTTCGTTATGGATGTTGCAAAAATAAACTGCGACGTCGTTGTCTGTACTTTAACTCTACATCATTTTAAAGATGACGAAATCATTCAGATTCTAAATGTTTTTAAAAAATCTGCAAAACTCGGAATAGTTATAAATGATTTACAAAGAAGTGCGATTGCGTATCGATTATTTCAATTATTATGTGTACTTTTTGGACTGAATAGAATGTCTCGCGAAGACGGACTGATCTCAATTCTAAGAGGTTTTAAAAAGGAAGAATTAGCAGCTTTTTCAGAAAAATTAAATTTTAAAAAATACAGTATCCATTGGAAATGGGCTTTCCGATATCAATGGATTATTCAAAATATATGAGTGTAAAAATTGTAACAGTTGCCAAAGAATTACCTAAATATTTCCGAACAACAGACGAAATAATTCCGTTTTTAGATGTTTGGTTGGAAGACCAAGACGATCGTTTTATTCGCAAAGTCAAGAAAATCTTTGAAGGTGCCGCCGTAGACAAGCGCTATTCCATAATGGATCCGCTTGAAGTTTTTACAGCCACTTCTTTTGAAGAGAAAAACGACATTTACGCTAGAGAAGTTATTATTTTGGGCGAAAAAGTTTTAAATAAAGCCTTAGAAAAGGCCAATTGGAAGGGCGAGGAGCTAGATTATATAATTACTGTAAGTTGCACCGGAATAATGATTCCTTCGTTGGATGCTTATCTGATTAATAAATTAAAATTAAGACAAGACATTATAAGACTTCCAGTAACCGAAATGGGTTGTGCAGCAGGTATCTCGGGGATTATCTATGCTCAGAATTTTTTGAAAGCGAATCCAAATAAAAAAGCCGCAGTAATTGCTGTCGAAAGTCCTTCTGCTACTTTTCAGCTGAATGATTTTTCGATGCCAAATATTGTAAGTGCTGCAATTTTTGGAGATGGCGCTGCTTGTGTTTTATTATCATCAAATGAAAATGACGAAGGCCCGACAATTTTAGATCAATCGATGTATCATTTTTACGATAATGAACATATGATGGGTTTTAAGCTGACAAATTCTGGTTTGCAAATGATTTTGGATATTGAAGTTCCAAATACAATTGCGTCACATTTTCCAGATATAATTCATCCATTCTTAGCTAGTAATGATTTGAAAATTGAAGACATCGATCATCTGATATTTCATCCGGGTGGAAAGAAAATTGTTCAAACTGTCGAAGAATTATTTTCAGATTTAGGAAAGAATATCAATGCTACCAAAGAAGTTTTGCGCTTGTATGGAAATATGTCAAGTGCGACAGTTTTGTACGTTTTGGAAAGAATTATGGACGAGAAACCCAAAAAAGGCGAAAAAGGAATTATGCTGAGTTTTGGCCCAGGATTTTCGGCACAACGTATTTTATTAGAATTTTAGAAATGAGTAATCAAGAAATACTTTCAAAATTACCATATTCCAAACCATTTTTATTCGTTGACGAAATAATTTCAATCAGTGAAAATGGAATAGAAGGCACGTATTTTTTCGACGAAAGCCTCGAGTTTTATAAAGGTCATTTTAAAGATAATCCTGTTACGCCAGGAGTAATTCTTACGGAGACTATGGCACAAATTGGTGTAGTTTGTTTGGGAATTTATCTATTGAAAGATTCATTTAATTCTGATAGCGTAATAGCACTGACATCAAGCGAAATAGAATATTTAAAACCGGTATTTCCGAACCAAAAAGTAAAAGTGATTTCAGAAAAGATATATTTCAGATTTAATAAATTAAAGTGCAAAGTCTCAATGTATAACCAAGCTAATGAAGAAGTGTGTCGAGGTACAATTGCTGGAATGATAATTTCGTAAAATGGAAAAAAGAAGAGTTGTTATAACGGGAATCGGGATTGTTGCTCCAAACGGAGTAGGGAAAGAGGAATTTCAAAATGCTTTAGAAAATGGTATTTCGGGAATTAAGTTTGACCAACAATTAGCAGATTTAAAATTCTCCTGCACAGTTTCAGGAAAACCTGATTTGAATGAGGATTATATCAAGGAGTTTTTTACCGATTTAGAATTGCGAAATTTTAATGCATCAGGCATATTATATGGCGTAATTTCTGGAATGCAGGCGTGGAAAGACGCAGGATTAGAAATTGCATCTGCCGAAAAACCCGATTATAATAGCGGAACAGTTTTCGGATCTGGAACTTCAGGAATTGAGAAATTTCGCGAAAGCATTTACAAAATAGATGATTTACAAACCCGTAGATTAGGCAGTACTGTCGTTGCACAAACAATGCTCAGCGGCGTTAGTGCTTTTCTAGCAGGAAAATTAGGTTTAGGAAATCAAGTTACAACCAATTCTTCGGCTTGCACAACGGGCACAGAAAGTCTTATGATGGCTTTTGAAAGAGTTCAGTCTGGCAAAGCAATCAGGATGTTGGCAGGAAGTACAAGTGATTCGGGACCTTATATTTGGGCGGGATTTGATGCGATGAAAGTCTGTACTTTTAAACATAATAACAATCCAGAAATTGCGTCGAGACCATTTAGTAAAAGCGCATCAGGTTTTGTGCCGTCCAGTGGTGCAGGTGCTTTTGTAGTAGAAGATTTAGAATCCGCTTTAGCAAGAAATGCTACTATTTATGCAGAAATTCTTGGAGGAAACGTAAATTCGGGCGGACAGAGAGGTTCGGGGACAATGACAGCTCCAAATGCCGAGGCCGTCCAGAAATGTATCAAAGATGCTGTCAAAGATGCTGGAATTGAAGCAAATAATATTGACGTAATTAATGGACATCTCACAGCAACTTCCAAAGATGCTTTGGAAATTGAAAACTGGTCAAAAGCTTTGAACAGAAGTGGAAATGATTTTCCTTATATTAACTCATTAAAAGGAATGGTTGGACATTGTCTTTCAGGGGCAGGAAGTGTTGAACTCGTTGCTTCAATATTGGAAATTCAGAATGATTTTATCTTTCCTTCAATCAACTGTGAAGATTTACATCCTGAAATTATCAAAATAATAAGTGCAGAAAAAATACCACAAAAAACAATATACCAGTCCATTAACATTTTAGCGAAAGCTAGTTTCGGCTTCGGAGATGTAAATGGTTGCATAATTTTAAAAAAATATAACAATGAATCAAATTGATCAATTAAAAGAGATTATTAAACCTTATGTTCCAAATTCTGAACAACTCGAAAATCTAACTCCTGAAACAGATTTCATCAAAGATTTAGCCATAAACTCAGCAAACTTGGTCGATATAATCTTAGATATTGAAGAAAAGTTTGACATTAATATCGATAATGAAGGCATGGAAAAAATGCTAAATGTAAAAGCCGCACTAGCAATAATTGATCAAGAGTTGGCCAAAAAATGATTGGCAATGATATTGTAGATTTGCAATTAGCAAAAACGCAGAGCAATTGGCAACGACCGAAATTTATCGAAAAAATCTTTTCAAAGAACGAGCAAGACTTTATTCGACAATCACCAAATCCAGAATTAGAAGTGTGGAAGTTGTGGAGTAGGAAAGAAGCGGCGTACAAAATTTACAATCGAGAAACTGGGATTAGGGGTTTTTTTCCGTGGAAATTGGAGTGCTCAACTGTGGAATTTTGCGATGGAAAGTTTGTGGGAACTGTCTCAATAGATGGAAAAATTTACTTTACAGAAACTCTTGTAAACGACGACTTTGTTTATACAATCGCAGCTGATTCTATTGAACTTTTTGGTAATATCATTTCGGTAAATAAAGATCAAAAAATCATTAAAATAAGAGGTTTGCCATATTTGGAAACTGGACGACAAGCAGTTTCAATAACAAATCACGGTCGTTTTGAGCAAAAAATTACTTTGCAGATATAAAATCTGAACTGAGTTTGTGACAACAAAAAAAAATAGCCGTCTTAGAATTTAAGACGGCTATTTCCTTTATTGATCTTTGTATAAAAGGTATCTTATTGCTTTACAATTTTGAAACTATGCTGTGCTTGATCCGTAGATAATTTAACAATATAACTTCCAGAAGCAAGAGCGGATAAATCTAATTGTGCATTAGTAGAATTTAAATTTTTTACATAAACTTCTTGTCCTAGGAAATTATAAATTTTTACTGAATTCAAAACGGACTTGTATTCAATATTTAAAATGTCTTTTGTCGGGACAGGATAAATTTTCAAAGTGTTTACATCAAAGTTTACGGTTGCCAATGTACCAATTTGCAACGTAAAATCTAAAGCCTGACCGTACCCCGGAAAGGCGCCCATTCCAAAAGCATCCATTTCTATAGCGCAAGGATTTATAAACGCTGGAGAATCTTCGTCTGTATAAATTTTTGTAATTCTAATTCGTGTTGATCCAGTCACAGCATCTGCAGGGATTGTGATAGACATAGTCGCGTTAACCGCGTCGCTTCCTGTAGAGTTTGAAATTGTTCCTACTTCGTAAATCTCGCCCTCATTATCAAGGATATTATTATGATTCCAATCTATAAAGGCAACAATATCATTATCGAAATCACCATTTGTGTTTCCTTTTACAGTTATCGTATAGGTTTCTCCCGGCACAACATTTGCAATTGAAGCAGTTTGATTAACTAAAATGGCAGTAAGATTTGCGTTCGTAATACTAGTTTCGCCAAAAAATAACTGATGTGATTTCTTCAGTCGTAGTTCCGCTGCCGCTAATACTGCAATAAGGAGCAGGAAATTCCTGAGCTTGTAATCCAAAAGATAAGAGTATTAATGCTAATGTAATGTTTTTCATAATTTATTAATTTTGTTAGGTGGTAAGTTAATGATTAATTGTAAAAAACGCTATTATAGTGTTAAGTATTCGATTATTGCTATGGAATGTTAATAACAGGAGTGAGAATAGCACTAGATGGTCGATAAATAGAAATAGTAGGACAATTTTGCAAGACTAGATCGCTCTTTTTACTTTTAACGCAGTTTATATATAAACAACAGAGCAATAATGATAACCTTCTATTAAATACTGGATTCTACGGCAATTTATTATTGAAACGTCACAATCTGTCGCTATTGCTGCCTACTTTTACAAAAGGAATAGTGAAAGATGCTAATTTCGAAAATTAACTATACTTTTAAAAATAATCAATTTACTAACCAATTTTAAACACCAAAAAATTAAGATGACTATATTATACCTACACGGACTTGAAAGCAAATTAAGTGATGCAAAAAGAACTATTTTAGAAAATTACGGTGGCGTAATTGCGCCAGATATGGATTACTATAAAAACCCAAACGTTTTCGAAATGCATTTAGAGCTGAATGAAAAACACAGATTTGATGTCGTAATTGGCAGTAGTATGGGAGGATTTATGAGCTATTATTTTGCCAATACTGTAAATTGTCCGGCACTACTTTTCAATCCAGCATTGCAACAGAAAAAAGTTGAGCAGAATATAACCGAATTGAATCCATCTAATGCTTCATCTCTTTTACATTTTGCACTTGGAGGTAAAGATGAGATTGTTCCAGCAAACGATAATTTAAAATGGTTGTCTGAAAATAGAATGCCAACTACCGACTTCAAAATTTCCGTTCACAATAAAATGGAGCATCAAATTCCATTAGATATTTTTGAAATAGAAGTAAATGAGTTCTTCAGAGCGTTAGAAAGTTTGAAGTAAATATTGTCATTTATTTAAATACAAAAGTGAAAGTAACTTCTTATTCAATAGTATACTTCGTCAGAGATTCTTTTTTATGACGATTAAAATTCTTTTTTGTGCAATTATCATAAATTTAAATAGGAACGTAAAGCCCTAGCCCGGATGGGAAGCGGCATCCTCTTGCGAGCCTGCGGCCGCAGGCAGGCTCGCAAGAGATACAGCGGACAGCCGGAGATTGCTCCAAAAAAAAATTCAATGTTTTGAAGAATATTTAGTTCAAAATCAACCTTAATAATCTAATCTTACAAAGAATTATGAATGACAATGTCCGACCAACAACATTGATTGTTGATGGCAACTTTATAAAAATGCACAAGAATTAATATTGATCACGAGACATTTTCTGGATTTGGAATCACTTTATACACAGGAGAATTTGGCATTTCATGGCTGACTGTCGATATGTACGACGAAATAGATTTGGGCGAAGTAGACAGGAAAATTGTTTACAGACTACGATTTACTACAGTAAAATTCTCGAAAAGAAATTAAATAATCGAATTTTGAGAAATCTTTAAAAAAACATAAAATCTAATGCTTTTTAACAATAATTTGTTTAAAAAATAATTCAGCTTCTATATTTTTGCTATATTACATCTGAAAATGAAAAAAATTCAATTACTTATAGCTCTGATATTTTGTATTTATTTGATGCCTAATATTGGTATGGCCTGTGGTAATACTCATGTAGGGACAGCTGATATTGAAGCGAATCAGGCAACAGAACAGCAACATGAAAGTTGCTGCAAGAGTCATGAATCTTCAGATGTTGAAGATACGACGTGCTGTGGTCAATGCGGACATTCTACTTGTACGTGTTCTGCAACTTCTTCTACTAGCACATTTACTTTGGTAGCGATGACGTTTTTCGACCCTTCAATTACCTATTTCTTTGCTTTAAAGAAAACAAATTTCAACTACTTATCAAAATCCATTTCTGACGGATTTTTGTCGATTTGGCTTATTCCAAAAATAGGCTAAGCACTTTTGAGATAGCCATAGCTCTGTCCAATTACAAGCATTCAGCATAGTGATTTTCTAAATTAGTAGATAATTTGAAAGATAATTTCACTTTCTTATTATTTATTTTGCTGATATTTAAATAATAAATTATTCAACTACTCGAAGTTTCTTCTTTATAATAAATCAATTTTAAAAATGAAAACATTAAATATAAAATTAATGTTGACAGCGCTTTTGGCGTTTACTGTCAACCTAAATGCACAAATCAAAAACGCAAAAACTGAAACAATTACAATTTACGGAAACTGCGGAATGTGCGAAAATAATATCGAAACTGCAGGAAATGTAAAAAAAGTCGCTGTGGTAGATTGGGACAAAGCAAGCAAATTAGCAACGTTGACATACGATAGTAAAAAAACCAATACCGACGAGATTCTAAAAAGAATTGCTTTGGCAGGTTATGATAGCGACAAATTCTTAGCTCCAGATGATGTTTATGACAATCTTCACGGATGTTGTCAATATGACCGAACTGCTAAAGTTTCTAGTATAAAGACAGAATCTCTTACAGACCATAATGATCATCAGGAATCTACAAAAATGACCAATCAGAAACAAGATGTTTTGAAATCTGTGTTTGACAATTATTTTGAAATTAAAGATGCTTTGGTAAATTCTGACGCTGCAAGTGCCGCAAGTAAAGCTTCTACATTATTAACTTCAGTTGCGAACGTAGAGATGGATCAACTAGATACGAAAGTGCATATGGTGTGGATGAAAGTTTTCGCTCAGATAAATGCAGACACAAAAACTATTGCTGGTACAAAGGATTTGGCCAAGCAACGCAAACATTTTATGACGCTTTCAAAAGATATGTATTCTTTAATGAAAATTGCAAACCATGATGATGCGGTATATTTTCAACACTGTCCTATGGCAAATGAAGGTAAAGGTGCAGATTGGTTGAGTAAAGATAAAAATATCAAAAATCCATACTACGGATCCGCAATGATGAGTTGTGGTAAAACCATGGAGACGCTTAAATAAAAGAATTCGAAGTCTTGTTTCGAATTAAACAGGACTTCGTTTTTTGTGAATTAAGTTATAAATCTAAAGATTGCTGTAGAGAACTTTAATTGGCTGCATTTACAAGCTAGTAGCGGTTTCGCTCCTTCAATTTAATAATTTGCAAGATATCACTAAAACGATCTTAGTTAATAACAACAAAAAAACTTAATTATGAATCATACAAATACAAATACAAATTCCGAAGGTAAAAAGTACACCAAATTTATTTTAATGTTGGTGTGTTCTTTTATTGCGATGTACATAACGATGTATCTAAACACCTACGCACTTGACCACGTTTATTTTAGTCTTACTAGATTTTATATGACGTGTCTTGGTATATCTGCCATGGCAATAATTATGTTGCTTTTTATGATCAAAATGTACAATAATAAAAAGAAGAATATAGCAATTATTTTGGGAAGCATTGTGCTTTTCAGCCTTGCTCTAATTCTTGTACGGACACAAAAACCCATTATTGGCGATGTTTTATGGATGAAAGGAATGATTCCGCATCATTCAATTGCAATATTAACCAGTGAGCGAGCTGACATTCAAGACCCAGAGGTCAAAAAATTGGCTGACGATATCATCGAAGCTCAAAAGAAAGAGATAGAACAAATGAAAATGATGCTAGAAAGATTGGAAAATGATAAAAAGTAAAGTAATATTATTCTTAATTATAATTTTTAGTAGTGGTTGTTTAGTTGCTCAAAATACAGTGCGTTATGAGCTAACTATCACCGATACGGTAGTCAATTATTCAGGCAAAGAGAAAAGAGGCATCGCAGTGAATGGACAAATACCGATGCCTACTTTAACTTTTACTGAAGGTGATATAGCAGAAGTTATCGTGCATAATAAATCAAAAGAAGGCACTTCGCTGCACTGGCACGGAGTATATGTGCCCAATAAAGAAGACGGTGTTCCATATTTGACACAAATGCCAATTGAGCCAGGAGAAACTTTTACTTATACTTTTCCAGTTATTCAGAACGGTACTCATTGGTATCATAGTCATAAAGGTTTTCAAGAGCAGATAGGAATGTATGGGTCTTTAAATTTACTTAAGAAAAAGGATGATCCTACATTTCGGAAAGGCATAGATGATCTGCCAGCTATTCCAATAATTCTTAGCGAATGGACAGACATAAAACCCGAAAATGTTCAACGAATGCTACGCAATGCGAGTGATTGGGCAGCAATAAAGAAGGGAACTGTTCAAAGTTATTCTGAAGCAATCAAAGAAGGACATTTCAAGACTAAAATCGGAAACGAATGGAAACGAATGATGGCGATGGACGTGAGCGATGTTTATTATGATAGTTTCTTGATAAATGGAAACGAAAATATAAAATTTGAGCAATTTAAGCCAGGAGAAAAGGTGCGACTTAGGATTGCAAATGCTGGTG
>JBBSRP010000004.1:0-34598 GCA_038242935.1 Flavobacteriales bacterium | reverse complement strand
CCCTGCTTAAACATGTGATTGATTGCGTTGCTTCCTCCGCCTCCTACACCTATTACTTTGATAACATTTGACTGGTTTTTTGGTAAATCAAATGAAATACTTCCAAATTCTGAGTTGCTTATCATATCTATCGGTATTTAATTATTTCTTTTTCTTTTTTTCTTAATTACTATTTATTCTGCTTTGTCGAGGAATTCTTTGATTTTATCCACATATTTATCAAAGAACGATCGTCTAATTCGTCCTCTCGTCGTCTGATCCACTTGATCGACTTCCTCTTCAATAATTTCTTCAACAACTGGAGCTGCTACTGGCGCCTGTGCTATTGGCGCTTCGATGACATCGTCCACTACTGGGGTATCGTTTGCCAATACTGCAGATTGAAGTCTAGTTCTTTTAATTGTACCAAAAGATTTATTTTCAAGACTATTAATAACAAGACCTACTGCTGTTGCATATAAAGGACTTGAAATCTCTTCGTCTGAATCTCCAGCCAAATGCTCATTAGGATATCCAATACGAGTATCCATTCCTGTAATATATTCCACCAATTGCTTTATGTGTTGAAGCTGAGCTCCACCACCAGTTAATACAATTCCCCCGATCAATTTTTTACTCTGATCTTCGTATCCATATATTTTAATTTCGTTAAAAACCTGCTCGATAATTTCCACAACTCTGGCGTGAATAATTCTTGAAAGATTTTTAAGCGAAATTTCTTTAGGTTCTCTCCCTCTAAGACCAGGTATTGAAACAATCTCGTTGTCCTTATTTTCTCCTGGCCAAGCAGATCCAAATTTTACTTTTAGAAGTTCAGCTTGTTTTTCGATGATTGAACATCCTTCCTTTATATCTTCTGTAATGACATTTCCTCCAAAGGGAATTACCGCAGTGTGTCGAATAATTCCACCTTTGAAGATCGCCAAATCAGTTGTACCGCCGCCAATATCGATAAGTGCTACCCCTGCTTCTTTTTCTTCCAAGCTCAGTACAGCATCAGCAGAAGCTAATGGCTCTAATGTTAAACCTGCAAGTTCAATTCCTGCACTCTGAATACATCGTCCAACATTTCTGATAGAAGAAGCTTGTCCAACCACAACATGGAATTTCGACTCCAGTCGGCCCCCAGACATTCCTATCGGTTCGTTTGTTTCTGTCTGACCATCAATTTTAAATTCTTGCGGCAGAACGTGAATTATCTCTTCGCCAGGCAACATTGCTAATTTGTTTACCTGATCTATTAATTTCTGAATATCTTCTCCATCAATAACTTCTTCCGGATTGCTACGGCTGATGTAATCTGGATGTTGTATACTGCGAATGTGCTGACCGGCAATACCGACAACTACATCTTTTATTTTATAACCCGACACAGCTTCAGCTTCTGCCACTGCTTGCTGTATGGATTGGATTGTCTGAGTAATATTATTTACTACCCCACGTGACACACCTAAACTTTTAGATTTTCCAACCCCTAAAATTTCAAGCTTTCCATATTCATTTTTCTTGCCAATCATGACAACAATCTTGGTGGTCCCAATGTCTAAACCTACTGCAATGTTTTCATTTTCCATATCCCTTTATTTTGTGCACACTACCTGTTGCGTAAACTTCAGATTAATTTTCTTGTAATAATTGATCGTACTATCAGAAACTGCCTTCTGATAAAAAGCTTTGTAATTATTAAACTTAGCTTTCATATTGATTGTTTTACCAAACATTATGTCGAAATCATAATTTCTTGTCTGCAGAATAACGTCACCGTCGTTCTCTATTCTCATTCCGGTAATGTTTTTCTTTAAAAAATCATCGGTGTATATTATCTTCAAAAGTGCTGCTACTTCCTGCTGATTTTCGGAATTTAATTGTCCAGAAATTAGCGGTACTCTTGCTGCATAAATTGCCGAAAGCGGCATCTTAGTTCCCTTACTGTCAATGTAAAACGACGAATTTTCTCCGAAGAATCTCCCAATTGGAGTACGTTGTGTCACAACTGCTTTTAATACACCATCTATACTCACGAATACTTCAGATTTTTCAATCATATCGTGGTTATTTATAGATTTTTCTAAGGTGTTCAAATCTAATTTATCTTTGTCAATGCTTTTGCCTACTCCACTTTTATCTTTCAACAATTTATTAACCATTTCATTTGTTACTAAAAGATTATTATCACCCACAAACTGAACGTCTGTTTTGACGATTTTTCGTCCGTCATTGCGCTTTGATGTAAACGCAAAAAGAAACAGTACAAGACCGAACATCAATGTTAACTGAATATTTTTTCTGTTCAATATTTTCATGATAATGCCTCTTTTATAAGTGATACCATTTCGCCAATATCGCCTGCTCCAATAGTAATAACCACTTTGCAATTGGCGGCTTTTATTTCTTCAATTAACATTTCCTTTGATACTAACTTTTTATTATCGTTAGAAATCTGATCCAATAACCACTGAGATGTAATTCCCACCATTGGTACTTCTCTCGCAGGATAAATATCCATTAGAATAATTTTGTCAAATTTAGACAAACTGCTTGCAAAATCTGCTGCAAAATCTTTTGTTCTGCTAAATAAATGCGGCTGAAATACCGCCACAACTTCATCATTTGGAAACAATTCTCTCACAGCCTGATGTACCGCGTTGATTTCGGTGGGATGATGAGCATAATCATCTATATAAATTAAGTCATCTTTCTGAATCTGATATGAAAATCGTCTCTGTATTCCTTTGAAAGATTTTAGCGCTGAAGCAATCTGCCCTTCTGAAATTCCATATTTATATGCCATCGACAAAGCCATAGTAGCATTCATCAAGTTATGTCTCCCCGGAAGCGCAAAATGTAATCCTTTTAGAATCTCGTCTTCAATTTTAACGTCAAAGACATAACTTCCATCTTCAATTTGGACATTAAAAGCTTTGCAATCGGCAGGCGAGTCTACCGCTACAGTTTTACCTTTTAAAGGCAAACCATCTGCGATAAATAAATTTGATTTGTCTGTAATTTTATCTGCAAACTCACAGAATGTTGCTTCGATTGCAGCACTATCACCATAAATATCAAGATGGTCAGCATCCATTGATGTAATACATGCGATATTTGGATGAAGCTGCATAAATGAACGATCAAATTCATCTGCTTCAACTACCGTTACAGTTTTACCTAATCCTATTAGATTACTATTATAATTCTCAACTACACCACCAACAAAAGCTGTTACATCTACACCACTTTCATATAATATATGACCTAAGATTGCAGAAGTTGTTGTTTTTCCATGAGTTCCAGCAACAGCAAAACAGAAAGTGTTTTTTGTAATAATACCCAAAACTTCTGCCCGTTTCTTTATAGAATAATTGCGTTGTATAAAATAATTCCACTCACTATGATTCATCGGAACTGCAGGAGTAATAACTACTAGAGTTGATTCTAAATCAAATGTTTTTGGAATCTTATTTATATCATCATCAAAATGAATATCAATTCCCAAATCCTGCAAAGCCTTTGTAATAGGTGTAGGATGACGGTCATAACCAGCAATATTTTTACCTAAGTTTTTGAAATAGCGTGCCAAAGCGCTCATGCCGATGCCACCGATTCCAATAAAATAAATATTTTGTATTTGCTTGATATCCATTACTAATTTTTGACTTTATATTTAATCAATTTTTCTATTTCGTCTGCTATTCTCGACGTTGCATCTGGAGTAGCTAATTTTCTAAAGTTCTCACTTAATTTAATCTGAAGATTTCTATCTGCAAGTAAATTTGTAAACACTTCTGAAAATCGTATTTCAAGTTCTCCCTCTTTAATCAAAATGGCTCCCTCTTTTTCTACAATTGCCATCGCATTCTTAGTTTGATGGTCTTCGGCAACATTTGGAGAAGGAATAAAAATTGTTGGTTTCCCTGCTAATGCCAATTCTGAAACCGACGATGCTCCTGCTCTACTAATTATAATATCCGCCGCAGCGTACAATAAATCCATTCTGTCCACAAAAGCGGTAACTTGAATATTTTCCCTATCATTATATTGTTTATAATCTTGCCAATATAACTTGCCACACTGCCAAATAACTTGCACACCTTGTGCCGCAAAATTTACTGCTTCACTAGCAATCAATTGATTAATGCGACGTGCGCCCAAACTTCCACCTAAGACTACCACTGTTTTTTTTGATGGATCTAGATTGTAAAACTTTATAGCTTCGTCTCTGTTTTCTCGAACTTTTAATAAATCCTGACGTACGGGATTTCCAGTGAGAACTACCTTATTTTTATTAAAAAACCTTTCTAAATTCTCATACGCAACACATACAACATTTGCTCTCTTCGCCAAGATCTTATTGGTTATTCCAGGATACGAATTTTGTTCCTGAATCACCGTTGGAATTCCAGCTATGCCTGCAACTTGTAATAATGGTCCACTTGCAAAGCCTCCTGTACCTATAACAACATCAGGTTTAAAATTTCTGATAATAGTTCTAGCCTTTAACAAACTGCTTAACAACTTTACTGGAAATAAAAGGTTATCAGCAGTTATTCTTCTTTGCAAGCCAGCAATCCAAAGTCCCACTATTTTATATCCTTGTTGCGGAACTTTTTGCATTTCCATTTTACCCTTTGCTCCAACGAACAAAAATTCTGCTTGAGGAAATCTACTTTTCAATTCATTTGCAATAGCGATTGCCGGATAGATATGTCCACCCGTACCGCCGCCGCTAATTATGAATTTTAGATTTCTCATTTATACTTTATTTAAAACTGCATTCATCGGATTTGAACCTGTCGCATCTTCAACTGCATAATTAAAATCTTCTTCTTCAAGCTCCTCTATTGCTGCATTTTCACGATCAATTTGCTGATCTATTAATTTTTGCAGAACATCATCCCGCCTAAGTTTCTCACTTATTTCTTCGGCAATTTCTTCATCTTTTTTTGTTACTCCTATTATAATGCCTATTGCAGCACATGTCATCCAGATAGAACTTCCTCCACTACTTATTAATGGTAATGTCTGTCCGGTCACCGGCAATAATTCCACAGCTACGCTCATGTTGACTAATGCTTGAAATATAATAGGAAAACCTAATCCCACCACAACCAACTTTCCAAATAATGAATTTGCTTTATGCGCCGCGACTATAAATCTAAAAAAGAGTAGCAGATATAATATCAAAATCATAGCGCCCCCAATTAATCCGTATTCTTCTACTATAATAGCATATATAAAATCCGAAGATGATTGAGGCAAAAAGTTTTTCTGAACACTTTTACCAGGTCCCAATCCATACCAGCCTCCAGAAGCAATTGCAATCTTTGCTTTTTCTATTTGGTAATCATCTTCATCGGGTTTATCTGTCAGATAACTATCTATCCGGGACATCCAAGTGTCCACTCTATTTGGAAAAGCATCTGGAAATGCTTTTGCAGTAAGAATAAAAACCGTCAGAGCTGTAATTCCTATGGCAACAATTACACCTATATACTTTAACGGATATCTACCAACAAAAACCAGCATCAACACCATAGAAAACATTAGTGCAGCGGTAGAAAAGTTAGCAGGCAAAATTGCACCAATAACAAGCGCTACTGGAAGCCATAAATGCAGCAAAGATTTAGCGAAAGATTGCGGATTAACATTATAATTAGACAAATATCCAGCAACATAAATCATAAGTGCGATCGAAGCTGCCGCTGATGTTTGAAAACTAACATCGACGAAAGGTATTTGCAACCATCTACTAGCATTAGCACCTTCTATTACCTGTCCTTTTAAAAGAGTATATAACAATAACAGCCACACGATAAGAAGAATTCCTCCAGATAGTCTCTTGAAATAATGATAAGGAGTTCTATGTGCAAAATAAATAATTATAAAACCAATCAGAATGTGAAAGGCATGCTTGACTAGGAAGCTAATTGTATTTCCCGTTCCGTGGTTCATATATGCTAAATTACTACTAGCACTGAAAACAGGCATAAAAGAAAATAGGCCCAGCAAGGCCACGAATGACCAAATGCCTTTATCTCCTTTTAAACTTTGTAATATCTCTTTCATGCTAACCGTAATTATAAATATTTATTTCTTAAGCCAAGCTTATAAATTCTGAACAGCGTTTTTGAATTGTCGCCCTCTATCTTCGTAATTTTCGAATAAATCAAAGCTTGCGCAAGCTGGACTAAGTAAAACTGAGTCATTTTTTTCTGCAATGCGCTGAGCCATCTTTACTGCTTCGTTCATGGTCGAAACTTCCACCATTATATCGACGATATTTCCAAATGCCGCGATTATTTTACCATTATCAACGCCAAGACAAACAATTGCTTTCACTTTTTCATTGACCAACGGCAATAATTCCGCATAATCATTTCCTTTATCCACACCTCCAACGATCCAAACAGTTGGTGTATTCATACTATCAAGCGCAAAAAAAGTAGCGTTTACATTTGTAGCTTTTGAATCATTGATATACTGTACATTCTGAATCTTCAGAACTTTCTCCAATCTGTGTTCAACACCTTGAAAATTTGATAGACTTTCTCTGATTGTAGCTTTTCTTATCTTCATCAGTTTAGCCACCGAAGTTGCTGCCATTGCGTTTTTTAGATTATGTTTCCCCTCCAAAGCAATGCATTCTGTATCAAAATTCAATTCTTCGTGGTTTATGTTTATTTCCATTTTGTTGTTTTTTATATATGCTCCTTCTGTTACCTCTTGTATTAATGAGAAAGGAATAAGTTGTGCTTTGACTATATTTTTGTTCAAATAGATATTTATTTCTTGATCATCAGCATCATAAATAAGATAATCCTCTTCTGTTTGATTCATTGTAATTCGGAATTTGGAATTGATATAATTTTGATACAGAAAATCATATCTATCTAAGTGATCTGGACTTAAATTTGTAATTATTGCTATATGCGGCCTAAAATTTATAATACCATCAAGCTGAAAACTACTAAGTTCTAGAACGTAGCAGTCAAATTTATCTTCTGCAACCTGCCATGCAAAACTTTTTCCAATATTTCCACCAATTCCAACATTCAAACCACCTTTTTTTAATAAATGGTACGTGAGCATTGTAGTAGTTGTCTTTCCGTTGCTTCCAGTAATTCCTATCAAAACTGCTTCTGTATATTTTGCTGCAAATTCAATTTCAGAAATTATTGGAATATTACTATCTCTAATCTTCTTTACAATTGGCGACGTATCTGATATTCCCGGACTTTTCATTACGATATCAGCGGATAAAATAAGCTCATCACTATGCTGTTCTTCTTCCCAAGTAATCCCATTAATTATCAGAACTTCTTTATAATGATTTTTTATTTTTCCAATATCAGAAACAAAGACATCATAGCCTTTCTTAATACCTAGAATTGCCGTACCTACACCGCTCTCACCCGCTCCCAAAATCACTAATCTTTTCATATTATCTAAGTTTTAGGGTTACAATTGATAAAATAGCTAACATGATTCCCACGATCCAAAACCGTGTTACAATCTTACTTTCGTGATATCCTTTTTTCTGGTAATGATGGTGTAACGGCGACATCAGAAAAACTCTACGGCCTTCACCGAAACGCTTTCGAGTATATTTAAAGTAACCCACTTGTATTACCACTGATAAATTTTCAACTAGAAATATTCCGCACAATAGTGGAATTAACAACTCTTTTCGAACTGAAATTGCCAGCACCGCAATGATCCCACCGATGGTTAAGCTACCCGTATCGCCCATAAAAACCGACGCTGGATAAGAATTGTACCATAAAAATCCAATTAACGCACCGACAAAAGCGGCTATAAAAACGGTCATTTCTCCAGAATTGGGGATGTACATAATATTTAGATAGCTTGAAAAAATTATATTACCCGAGACGAATGTAAAAATCCCCAGTGCCAACACGGAAATTGCTGAAGTTCCCGCTGCAAGTCCATCGATACCATCGGTAAGATTTGCACCATTAGAAACAGCTGTAATTATAAAAATTACAATCGGGATAAAAATTAACCAAGCCATATCTCTATATCCTTCTCCTGTCCACGCTAAAAGTTCGGCGTAATCAAATTCATTGTTTTTCACAAAAGGAATCGTGGTAGCGGTAGATTTTTTCTCGAGCGGAATAGCATGAATCATATTCTCAGTCTGATTAAAGTTTACTACAGCCTTTTGTGTATCGCTGCGAACAGTAACACCAGCATCAAAATATAAAACTGTTCCAACGATAAGCCCTAATCCTACTTGACCGATCACTTTAAAACCACCTTTTAATCCCGCCTTATCTTTCTTGAAAATCTTAATATAATCATCAATAAACCCAATAGTTCCCATCCATAAAGTTGTAACGATAAGCAATACTATGTAGATATTATCTAATTTTGCCAGCAAAACAACTGGCACTAATGTGGCAACTATAATGATGAGTCCACCCATTGTAGGAGTACCCGCTTTTTGAGTCTGACCATCTAACCCAAGTTCTCTTACTGTCTCTCCAACTTGCTGCTTGCGCAGAAAGCTTACTATTTTTTTTCCATATATTGTAGATATCAGCAGCGAAAAAAACACCGCAAGACCAGAGCGGAAAGTAATATATTGAAACACTCCTGTTCCGGGAATGTCCATTTCATTATTGAGGTACTCAAATAAATAGTATAGCATAATAAGTTATTTATTTAGTTGCTTCAATAATTTAGTTACTATCTCCATATCGTCAAAATCATGCTTCACGCCCTGAATTTCCTGATATGTTTCGTGTCCTTTACCGGCAATCAAAATGATATCATTTGCATTAGCAAATTGACATGCTGCTTTAATCGCTTGGAATCTATCCGATATAGAAAGTGTCTTATTTCTATTCTGAATTTGAACTCCATTTTCCATATCTTCTATAATTGACTCTGGCACTTCGGTACGAGGATTATCAGAAGTAATAATAGTTATGTCGCTCAACCCCGAAGCAATATCGCCCATTAGTGGACGCTTTGTTTTATCTCTATCGCCGCCACATCCTACAACCGTAATTAATTGCTCGTTGCGAGTACGAATTGAATTAATTGTTTCAAGCACATTTTCTAAAGCATCTGGTGTGTGCGCATAATCTACAATTGCAGTAATATTTGTGTCCGAAACTATAAATTGAAAACGTCCTGAAACACTTTCTAATAATGACAGTAATCGGAGGACTTCCAATTTTTCCATTCCAAGCTCAACCGCCGTTGCATAAATTGCAAGAAGATTATAAGCATTGAATGTTCCAATTAATCTTGTCCACACCTCGTTCTCATCAATCTTTAATAACAAACCTGAAAGCTGATTTTCTAATATTTGCGCTCTATAATCAGCATATGATTTTAGTGCATACGTTACTTTATTTGCCTTAGTATTTTGAAGCATTACTGCTCCATTTTTGTCATCAATATTTGCGATTGCAAATGCGGTACGAGGCAAATTGTCAAAGAAAGATTTCTTTACATCGCGGTATTCCGCAAAATTGCTGTGGTAATCAAGATGATCGTGTGATAAATTTGTAAATACGCCACCTGTGAAGTACAAACCTTCGGTGCGTTTTTGATGAATTCCGTGAGAACTTACTTCCATAAAACAGAAATCAACATTATTCTCCAACATCATTTGTAAAAACTTATTAATGGTAAGAGAATCTGGCGTGGTATGAGTAGTTTTATACTCTATCTCGTCTACCATAATTTTCACCGTAGAAATCAGCCCAACTTTATAACCTGCATCTTTATACAATTGATAGAGTAATGAAGCTACAGTGGTCTTGCCATTAGTTCCCGTAATTCCAACCAGTTTTAACTTTGCTGAGGGATTCTCATAATAATTCGCTGCCATTGTTGCCAAGGCACTGTTGGTATTTTTTACAACAATAAAAGTCACATCATCTGCTAACGCTTTTGGCGGAGTATCGCAAACAATTGTAGTTGCGCCATTTTCAATTGCCGTTTGAATATAATTATGACCGTCAGAGACACTACCTCTTATAGCAACAAAAACATCCGAACTCTGAATTAATCTAGAATCAAATTCAATTTTTTTTACAGGAATATCAGTTGAACCTTTTACAGATTCAATAGCTACTTTGTACAATATTTCTTTTAGATTCTTCAAGACAATTCGATTATTATAATTTTAAATTTTCCTATAGCTTCACCTTCTTTTATAGATTGCTTGCTAACTTTTCCACTTCCGATGGCTTTCACTTTTAAGCCCTGATTTTCCATAAGTGCTACGGCATCCATTCCATTCATACCGTGAAGATTTGGCATCTTCTGCATCTTATCATGTGTTGCAGTAAAGTAATTATTGTAACTTCTCTCCTGCTGAGGATTTTTCTTATTCAGATTTTCAATTTCGTTTAATGAAGGACTATCTGTGAATATCTTTTGTGCAATTCTTTTAAAGACTGGTCCAGAAACATCACCACCGTAATATCCTTTGGCAACATTAGGCTCATGTACAATTACTATACAAGAATATTTAGGGTTTTCTGCTGGAAAATATCCCGCAAATGATGAGGAATAATATTTCTCAGATCCACCTTTGTGCCCGTAATTCACTTGAGCAGTTCCAGTTTTTCCAGCCATTGAGAAATCTTTGGAATACAGACGAGAACCTGTTCCACGTTTCACAACATTTTCCAAAATTGCTTGCACCTTATCTATAGTTTCTTGCGAGCAGATTTGGGGATTTATAACTTCAGTTTCATATTTTTTGATCGTTCTATTCCAAGCCTTAACTTCGGTAATAAACTGTGGCTTTACCATCCGTCCGTTATTCGCAATAGCGTTATAAAAAGTAAGGGTTTGCAGAGGTGTCAACGAAACACCGTACCCAAATCCCATCCACGGCAGTGTAATTTTACTCCATAATTTATCTCCCGGCTGCGGAATATGCGGTTGCCCTTCACCTTGAAAGGGAAGTCCTAATTTTTGATTTAGACCGTAGCTATTGAAACGGTTTATAACTTTTTTAGGATCATTCTCATAACTTTTCATCATTGCTTGTACCAAAATAGTATTTGACGAAAGTTCAAAACCTCTAGCCAAGCTTATTTTTCCGTATCCGCCTTTTTTTGAATCTCGTACACTTCTCCCTGAGTATTTAATCACACCATCAAAACTGTCGAAAACAGTGCTCGTGTCTACCACTTTATCCTCGAGCATAGCTGTCAATGCCATTAATTTAAAAGTAGATCCTGGCTCTTGTGTTTCAGCAACAGCATAATTTACTGTTTCGTAATAAGATCCGTCCTTAGCTCTTCCTAGGTTTGAAATCGCTTTCACATGACCTGTTTCAGTTTCCATTACTATTACGCAGCCGTGGTCAGCTTCATAATATTCTAATTGCTTCAATAAAGCGTGGTGCGCAATGTCTTGAATATAGACGTCTATTGTAGATACTACATCATAGCCATCATTGGGTTCTACTTCATTATTATTTCTAATTGGTTTCCACTGTCCTTGTGCAATTTTTTGTTTAAGAACACGACCATCTTTACCGTTTAAATATTTTCCGAAGGCTCCTTCAATACCTACACGAACTAGATGTCCCGAGCCTGTTGTACGCTCGTAACCAATGGTTCGTTCGGCAATCTTCCCAATAGGATGCTCGCGAACAGTTCTTTGTTCAGTAATTATTCCTCCTTTATAAGGACCAAGTTCAAAAAGCGGAAAACTTTTTATACGCATATATTCAGTATAACTCAAATCGCGAGCTACTAATAGATAACGATTTTTGTGCGCTCTTGCTCTTCGCAGCAAATTTTGATAGTAAGAATGTGGTTTTCCAAGCATTACTGAAAGAGAATCTGAAAGTGGTTTTATGTTTTTTTCAAAAACTGCTGCTTTAGGAGCCATTGCATCAAAACGAATTTTATAACTAGGAATAGAAGTAGCCAATAAGCTACCATCTGCAGAATATATATTTCCTTTGTTTGCTGGAATAGTAAAGTTGCGAACGGTGCGTTCTTTTGCCAATTTTCGATAATATTCGCCTTCCGTCCACTCAATATTGGTGAGTTTTACCAATATAGCAATAGCCACGAGAAACATCATGACTGCTACTAGGTAAATACGATAGGTTATATTTTTATCTTCTATTGCCATAATTTATCAACTAAACTCTTCTTCTTTGCTTGTTTAACTTTTATTTTTTGTGGCGGTACAGATGAGGGAACAATTTCTTTTTCTTCCATTATTCTAGATACCGTCGATTCCATCTTTAATTTCATCAACTCCGATCTTCTATCCACGAATTCTGATCTTAATTCTTTAACTTCTGATGACAGAGCCACTATTTTGAAAACCTTACGTTCAAAGTGGTTTGTATTTCCAATCATTAAAATGGCTAGAAAAATTAAGAAGATTATAAAGCGCCAGTTTTTTAATGAGTCTTCTTTTATTAAAAAACGTGCTTTTAATATGTTATAAATATTTTGCTTCATTCTTTACGACTTTTCTGCCACTCTCAACTTGGCACTGCGAGCGCGATTATTCAATTTTATTTCTTCAGACGATGGTACGATCAACCGTTCTATTGTTTTGAAAGGCACTGTGAAATTTCCGAAGAAATCTTTTTCCGGCTCACCTTCAAATAATCCATTTTTTATATATCTTTTGACAAGTCTATCTTCTAAGGAATGATATGAAATAACAGATAATCTTCCTCCTGGTTTAAGAATTTCAAGTGATTGAATCAGAAATTCTTTCAGCACATCCATTTCTTTATTTACCTCAATACGAATCGCTTGATAAATCTGCGCTAATATTTTATTGCTTTTATGAGCTGGTAAAAAACGCGCAAGGATAAATTTTAAATCTTCGCTATTTCTAATTGGTTCTTCTCCTCTAGCTTCGATAATTACTCTCGCTATTGCTGGAGCATTTTTAAGCTCTCCGTACTTAAGAAACACATCTTTAAGCTCTTCCTGCTCATATTCATTAACAACCTTAAATGCATCAAGGTCATTTTTTTTACTCATTCTCATATCTAATTCAGCTTCAAAGCGTGTAGAAAAACCACGTTCAGCAACATCAAATTGGTGTGATGAAACTCCAAGATCTCCCAAAATACCATCAACAGATTTCACATTATAAAACCTTAAAAATCTTTTTAGATATTGAAAATTTTCTGGAATCAGTGTAAAACGTTCGTCATAAATAGTATTCGCTTGAGCGTCTTCATCTTGATCAAAAGCAAATAACTTTCCTTCTGGTCCAAGTCTACTCAATATTTCACGTGAATGACCACCACCACCAAAGGTTACATCTACATAGATGCCGTCTGGCTTGATATTCAAACCATCAACAGATTCCTTTAGCAACACTGGATTATGATATTCCATCTTCGTCTTCATTTAAATTACCCATTACACTTTCTGCTAGTGCAGCAAAATCCAAATCTGAACTATCTATCGATTTCTCGTATAAATCTTTGTCCCAAATTTCAATTATATTTACCGCCGATGATAAGACTACGTCTTTTGATATATTTGCAAAAGCGCTTAGATCTTTTGTTATTAACAATCTCCCAAGAGCATCAATTTCTACAATCTTAACTCCTGCCGTGAACTTTCTTATAAAATCATTATTCTGCTTAACAAACCTGTTTAGTTTGTTTATTTTCTTCATCATCACTTCCCACTCTTTCATCGGATATAACTCGATGCATTGCTGAAAAACTGAACGCTTCATAACAAATCCATCTTGTAAGGAACTAGCAATCTGCTTCTTCAAAGGAGCTGGCACCATTAGCCTCCCCTTTGCGTCAACTTTGCATTCATATGTTCCGATGATTGTATTCAACTTGTAGCCTTGTTTATTTGAGTATGGACAAAAATATAAAAAATTTTACCACAATATACCACAATATACCACATTGTTGATAAGTTTTACCACTTACAAAGCTCTTATGCACTGACAATTAAACTTTACCACCCAGTTTGCTAAGATCTTCACATATTTTTTGTGGTACATTTCTTATGAGCTATTTCTACGATCTGATTTTGAGGCATTTAAAAAAAGATTTACGACAGAAATTATAGAATAATAAAGACTTTGAGATAGCCAAAATTTTCTCTTGTAATAAATGAGAAAATCATATATTTGCCACTAAGAAAAGCTTGGCATACCTATGGAAGATACCGTGAACAAAGAAGGAAAATATAAATACTTAGAAATTGGAGAGGGAACTCCCATAATTGTGCTGCACGGACTTATGGGTGGCTTGAGCAATTTTGAGGGCGTTGCATCATTTTTTCCCAAGAAAGGATATAAAGTGATAATTCCTGAATTGCCTATTTACACACAAAATATTTTGAAAACCAATGTTAAGGCTTTCGCCAAATATGTAAAGGACTTCATAACTTATAAGAAACTTGATCGTGTAATTCTTTTAGGTAATTCACTCGGTGGACATATCGGACTGTATCATGCAAAAATGTACCCCGAAAAAATGGCAGGACTTATCATAACTGGGAGTTCTGGTTTATATGAGAGTGCTATGGGCGACAGTTATCCTCGTAGAGGTGACTATGAATATATCAGAAAAAAAGCTGAAGATGTATTTTACGATCCAAAAATAGCGACAAAGGAAATCATAGACGAAGTGTATGAAATGGCCAATGACCGAATCAAACTAATAAAAACTCTTACTATTGCCAAAAGTGCGATAAGACACAATATGGCAAAAGACTTGCCTAAAATGCATGTTCCTACTTGCATCATCTGGGGACGAAACGATAAAGTAACTCCTCCTGAAGTCGCTGTAGAATTTCACGACAAGCTACCAAATTCAAGTTTATACTGGATTGAGAAATGCGGACATGCTGCAATGATGGAACATCCTGACGAGTTCAATACTATAATGTACGAGTGGTTACAGAAAGCAAATCTGAAAACATAAGTAATTTGAATAAAAAATAATGAAAATCAATACTGCCGAATTTATAATTAGCAACTCAGAAGTAGACAAATGCCCTAAAGAATTTTTGCCAGAATATGCCTTCATCGGACGTTCTAATGTTGGGAAATCTTCACTAATTAATATGCTGACTAATCATAAAAAGTTAGCTAAAACTTCTGGCCGTCCAGGAAAAACTCAACTTATCAATCACTTTAAGATCAATAACAATTGGTTTTTAGTCGATTTACCCGGGTATGGTTATGCAAAAGTTTCGAAGCGTACCAAATCTGTTTTCCAGCAGTTTATTACAGACTATTTTGAAAAGAGAGAACAACTCGTTTCTGCATTTGTACTTATTGATATTCGACATGAGGCTCAAGATATTGACATAGAATTTATGTCGTATTTAGGAGAAAGTGAAATCCCATTTTGTATTATTTTTACCAAAGCAGACAAAATAAGCAAAGTAAAAATCGATTCCCATGTTGCTGCTTACAAGAAAAAGATGATTGCGAACAACTGGGAAGAAATGCCTACGCACTTTGTAACCTCAGCTACAGAAGGAACAGGGAAGGACACACTATTAGAATTTATCGACGAAATTAATCAAGATGTCTTTAAGCAAGACAACGAATTTTAATCATACAATAATTTATAAAAAAGTCGGTTCAGTTAATTATCTGAACCGACTTTTTTCGTTTTATAGTGATATACTATTTCTTTTCTAGATCCAATTTTTCTGCAAAGTATGTACAAAAATCTTTCATAGTTTCTGTCATCTTTTCATCGCCTGTAGCACGCAAAAAAGTATCTGACATTGCGACAAGTGTTTGGTGAAAAAATATTTTCATTTCGTCAACAGGCATTTCTTTCGTCCACAAGTCAATACGAAGCATTTCTTTTGCTTTGCTATCCCACACAGAAAGCAGAATGGCTTTTGTTTCTTGCATTTCTACTCCGCCATCTTTTGCACTCCAAGTAAGTTTTTCTGGTACGCGATTTTCATCCAGTTCCACGTCAAATCGAATTTCTGAGGTATGTTTTGCTGTCATTCTTTTTTAGGTTTGTATTTTGAGTTATCAAATATTTCTTTTGCATCTGTCTTCAATAATGTATCTAATGAAACATCATTATTCTTTGCATACGACCGTACTATCTGCCACCCTATCCATCTACCGATACTTCCAGGAGATTCGTTATCTATCTCAAGATAGAACTTAGAGAATGGGGCAGGATTTATAAATCTATTCGAAAGCTTTGATGAGGTATCAAACAATAATTTATTTTCGATAAAGTACCGCCACATATAACTTTCGTTCTCATTTGCCCAAATTATCTCTTCTGGAGTATAACCTATTTTCTGCGCATCGGATGCTGACGGAATCAGCAAATCTTTTAGATATAAAATTTTACCATTATAAATCATTTGTGTTATTAAAGATTTATCACGCGGTGGAGCAACTTTTCTTTCAGCAAAATCCTGTGCTAAGTCAGATGTTATCTGCTCAGGTTCAAAGTTTTTCTTGATGTATGCTGGATAGTCGTAAAATTTATGATCTTTTCCTAAATAAAGTTCTAGCGAAATAATCAGTAAACTATCAGTATAAACAGTTTTCATTTCGTTATCCATGTCTCCGATAATAGTAATGATCTTTGGATTCGATTTAGAGTTTGGAAAATAAAACTTTATATGCTTTATAAGTTCCTCAATAGAAGCACTTTCACTATCAAAATTCTTAAACTTTTTCTGCACCTCATCGTAAAGTTCACGCCACTGAGGATCTGTCATTCTTTCTTTCCAAGCAGTGTCATCGCTACCAGAAAAAAAGAAAGGATATTTGTTTTTTAAAACCCGAAGATCTTCTGGTTTTGTTTCAAAAAAAGCTTTGTCAAATCTCTGTACTTCAATGTTTACAGGGACTGCTTCGATAGCTTTTTCTGTCTTACTCTTCTGTTCACATGCAGTAAATGCAATAAAAAATATAAATAATATAAGATAATTCTTCATTTATTGGTATACTTTAGCTTCATAAATAAGGCCAAATTTGTAAGTTATGACACAACTTACCTATATATAAGAAAATGGAATAGTACTTATAATTAATTTGGTTTTGCAAATATACAGTTCAGAATTCAATATATAGAAAAATTAGATGGTCAATAACACACAGATTGATGCAGAGAAAGTAACAAAATACATAACGGACTGGCTATTAGATTATGCGGTTAATGCAAATATCGAAGGTTTTGTAATTGGAATTTCTGGCGGAATTGATTCGGCTGTTGTTTCTACGCTTTGCGCAAAAACTGGACTTCAAACATTATGTGTTCAAATGCCAATCCATCAATCGGATGCAGAGCTATCACGTGCGACAGAGCAGATTCGATTTTTGCGAAAAAGTTTTTCCAACGTAGATGAGGTGCAAACAGATCTGACTCACGCATTTGATGATTTTTCAAAGCTTTTTGATTTGGAAGATAGTCCATTAAAATCGTTGACTCTTGCAAATACGAGAGCAAGACTTAGAATGACCGCCTTGTATTTTCATGCAGGAATAAATGGACTGCTCGTTACAGGTACAGGAAATAAAATTGAAGATTTCGGCGTAGGATTTTTTACGAAGTACGGAGACGGCGGAGTGGATATAAGCCCAATTGGAGATTTATTAAAATCAGAAGTTTTTGCTTTGGCATCTTATTTAGAAATACCAGAAGCTTTGCAAAAAGCGACACCAACTGACGGTCTATTTGGAGATTCTCGTACAGATGAACAGCAACTTGGAGCAAGTTACGACGAACTAGAATGGGCGATGAAAATAATAGAGAAAAATATTAATGAAGGAAAATTTTCTTCAAGACAGAACGAAGTGCTGGATATTTACAAAAAATTAAATAAAGCTAATCAACATAAAATAAAACCAATACCTATATGTGAGATACCATGTGAATTATATTTCGCATCAAAAATTAAAACGTCATAAAAAGTTACCAACACCACTAAAACAAAAGTTATGATTAAAGTATGCTTAGCCGACAACTACCCAGTAGTTCACTTTGGTGTAAAATCATATTTCAAAGACCACAGCGACATTAATATTGTGTCAAACGTTGGTAACTTTGGTATGATCTCCGAAGCATTAAAGAATAAAGAAATTGATGTTCTCGTAATGGATCTTGAGTTAGATGGGTTTGCCAGCATCTATGAAATTCGAGCAATTACCAAAGATTATCCTAATACAAAAATTATTATATTTAGCAGTTTGCCAGAACAAATCTACGCTCCAAATGCTGTAAAATCAGGTTGTTCTGCTTATGTGCATAAAACTGCAAAACTAGAATATTTGGGTCAAACAATTGTAAAAGTAAGTAATGGCATTATTGTGATGAGTGACTCTGTAAAAAAGAATTTATCTCTCATAGCAAAACAAAACAAAAGCGATCGCCTCTATAGAAAATTATCAAATCGTGAAATTGAAGTTTTAAGATATTTGAGCGATGGAAAGAAAAATAATGAAATTTCTAAAATATTAAACTTAAACGAAAAAACCATTAGTACTTACAAATTGCGATTGCTTACCAAATTGAATGTTACAAACTTGGTAGACCTTGTAAATAAAGCTAAAACACTAAATATTGTTTAACGATACCCAGACATAACTCTTCCCAATTTTGTTGAGAATGCATTAATCAGACGGTAATAATCCATTGCCATTGCCAAGATTTCTGCATTGTCAGCAGCGGGATCAGTAGACAATGATCCTTTAAGGTCATCTATAATTCCGTGGACTAAAAACCAACGTAATGTCAAAATCGTTTCTGAAACATATTGAGAAACTGATTCTCCTTTTTCCTTGACAGCAATCTGCTTACCTTCCCATTTATGAAGATGTTCACGTTCCTCTTCCATCAATATATTTGTTACTTCGAGACTAAACTCTGTGGGAAGACGCATTAAATATTGTTCCATCACAAAATTTTGATGATGGTTAAAATATTCTATAAGATCATTGTAAATTTCTCTAAACAATGGATTTGCAAGTTCGACCTCATCTTCTTGAAGACTCAAGAAAATCTTTTGATATACTTTGCTTTTTACAATATTTGTAACGGTGACGACATTTCCTTCTTCATTGGTTTCAAGCACGCTTTCCTCAAAATCCTCTTCAGTATTTCCATATAAAAGTAGAATTTCGATTATCCGGCGTTCCAATTCGTACTTGACATCTACTTTGTCAACATCTGCCGAAGCATCATTTTTTACAACTTCAAATGCTTTTTGAGGTTTCTTATCTCCTTTTATTTGATCTAATTGATCTTTATTGACCAATTGAGCCAATGTACTTGTAAGCACTTGCTCTGAAATATCCATTATACGCGAACATTCCTGAATATATATTTCGCGCTGAATACGATCTGGTATTTTTGAAATACTTATAACCATATCGCGAATAAGTCCTGCTTTTTTTACTGGATCATTCTGAGCATCGTCTACTAACAAAGAAGCTTTAAACTGAATAAAGTCTTTGGAGTTTTTGCTGAAATACTCTTCAAGTTGTTCGGTAGAATGTTTTCTAGCAAAACTATCTGGATCTTCTCCGGCAGGAAAACTACAAACTTTTACGTTCATTCCTTCTTCCAGAATAAGATCTATACCTCGAAGTGACGCGCGTAATCCCGCAGCATCGCCATCAAAAAGAACTGTAATATTTTTGGTAAGTCTGTTTATTAATCGAATTTGATCTGGACTAAGCGCAGTACCAGAAGACGACACTACATTCTCAATTCCTGCTTGATGCATCTGAATAACATCTGTATATCCTTCTACTAAATAACAAGTATCTAATTTGGCAATTGATTGCTTTGCCTGAAAAAGTCCGTAGAGAACTTTACTTTTATGGTAAACGTCACTTTCTGGAGAGTTTAGATATTTTGCAGCTTTCTTATCGTTGCCCAAGATACGTCCTCCAAAACCTAAAACACGACCCGACATACTTAGAATCGGGAACATAACACGACCACGAAAGCGATCTGTAAGTCGGTCTTCCTTATTAATAGTCATTCCTGTAGATTCCAGAAATTCTAATTTATAACCTTGTCCAAGTGCTTCGTTTGAAAAAGCATCCCATTGCTCTGGCGAAAAACCAAGTGAAAATTTCTTGATGGTATCAATTGTAAAACCACGCTCTTTGAAATAAGAAAGTCCAATTGCTTGGCCTTCGTCACTATTGAGCATCTTGTCGTGGAAATACTTTTTGGCATATTCAAGAACGAGATACATACTTTCTCGAGCATCTATCAACGCTTTTTCTTCTTCGGAAGCAACAGTTTCTTCAATCTCGATATTGTATTTTCTGGCTAGATATCTGATTGCTTCGGGATATGTAAAATGCTCGTGCTCCATAATAAAAGCAATCGCATTTCCTCCTTTTCCAGAACTAAAATCCTTCCAAATCTGCTTTACCGGCGATACCATAAAAGATGGAGAGCGCTCGTCAGAGAACGGACTTAATCCTTTGTAATTACTACCGGCACGCTTAAGTTGAACAAAATCTTGTATTACTTCTTCAACTCTTACGGCGTCAAAAACGGCATCTATTGTGGACTTAGAAATCAATGTGGTTTGTTTTTATTGAGGAGGTCAAAGTTACAAATAATCGTCTTGATTAAAATACTAATGGTCGATAAATGACCGAGTCGTTTTTAGCCCAGATAGCAGCGGCATCCTCTTTCTTTTTTTCTTAGAAAAAAGAAAGAGATATAGCGGATAGCTGGAAAAAGCTCCAAATAAAAAAACGCCTCTCTCCAGAAGCGTTTTCAACTTTAACTAACTAAAAAAACATTAATTCAGATCAATTCGAACTCCTAATGAAATATTATTCTGATCGATTGCATTGTCTTTGAAAAGTGGATTCAAATCATATTTCGCATATAAACTCACGCCTTCGTAGCCGACGTATGCACTGACGCCGTAGACAAAATCGTTGATATTGAAGTTTCCACGCTCGCGATCTTTGTTGCTATTTCCATCCAAATCATATTTTAGAATCTGCTTCGATTTGACATTATATCCAGCAAAACCTCCCAGACCAACTCGAAAACCTTGATGCGTTTTGAAGTATTTTTGATCTTCGTTTCTGTCATCCTTAGAAAAATCGAACTCCAAATGCAACGGCACGACGAGAGACACATTGCGAAAGCGAGAATCCTTTAAATTGATTGCACTAGTCTCCAGCACAGTTTGATTTCCGTTTTCGACAAAAATCCGATTATCTGTTGGACGTAGATTATTGTACATCAACGACATCCCATATTTTGCGTGCAAAAGGTTGTGATCTTTGAGGATTCTAGTATTCCAAGTAAGTCCAAATTCGTAAAAATGCGAGCCGAAATATCTATAATCTGAGTGTGCAACGGCATTATCTGTCACCAGATTATTGAAACCTGCTGCGAAGACAAACTGACTGGTAGTGCGGAGTTCCTTCTGTTCAGTTTTTGTGGAATCATTCGGATTTTCTCTGTCTCCTTTTGCTCTGTATGACCAATTTATGACCGTTGTTCCCGATTTGACCTTGCTTTCATCTTTGATTTTTCCATCCACTTTTTGCTGAACAAGATCATTCAATTCTTGCTGCGCCAATGCAGTGCGATCTTCGATATTTTTGGCTCTTTTTTCAGCGGCCCAAATTTTCTGACTATCAGATTGTTCTTTATTAATTGTTGAATTTGCGTGCAGTTGATTGATGGTTTCGACTTCAACTTTGAGTGCTTGTTTCTCTTCTAGCGTGATCTTTTCGATTTTTTCTGCGATTGCATGCGCTCGAGCTTCAAAGGTTTCTTGGGCAATTGCTTGAGTTAAAAAAAGGCAAAGCAGTGCCGCTAATGAAAGTGTAAAATTTTTCATTTGATTGTGATTTAGTTTTATAAATAAATTTGAGTGGTTGTTTCTAGTACGATTCTAGATTTCGATTTGAAACGGCAACTTTAATTTCCTGATAATTTTTTGTTACTGATCTTATCATTTTCTCTCTAAAAGTGTGTTCTATTTCTGTATCTACCTGAGATAGTAAATTTTTTGCATTGATCTTGACAGTTGGAGTTGTTGTTTGAGTTGAACTTGCTTCTGCCAGAAGCTTTTCTAAATAATTATCATTGACAATATTTCTGATCGTTTTTACTGGAATTGTAGGATTGTGTGCTAATGCAACTTCTTCTTTACACAAATTGGTTGACTTTTGATTTACTGGAGCAATAACTTTGGCGATTGCATTTTGAGATTTTTTATCCCGTAAAACTTTTTGCTGGGTTTGCACTTCTTCAATTTCTTCAATGCTGTTATTATTTTCCTGAATAATTTTATGTTCAGGTTGTACTTCTACAATTTCTTCATTGAGATTACCATTTTCCAGAACTGCTCCTGAGGATTGAATTAAAGCAGGATTCTCTTGATTCACAACTTGAATGTCAGAACTCGAATCTCCTATTTGCATCAAAAATAGATTTCCTACAAACAAGAATCCAATAATTCCAGCAGCAATATATAGCCAAATCATAGGTTTTTTCTTTTTCTCTGGCGTAGTATTCAGCATTGCGTCAAGCGTATTCCACGAATCTGCAGAAGGAGTTATCTCTCTATTATTAAGTTTGTTTCGAAAATCTGTATCGTATTTATTCGGTTCCATTGTGATACTCATTTAGTTTGTTAATCTGAACTTGCAGCATTCTCCTTGCATTTGACAATTGAGATTTTGAAGTCCCTTCGTTGATTCCCAACATTTCGGCAATCTCTTTGTGTTTGTACCCTTCGATAGCATACAGATTGAAAATCATTTTGTAGCCATCCGGCAAATTGTCAATCGCTGCTTGGATTTCTTCAACTCCGAGATTGCAATCTATTTCTCCAAGGTCGTCTTGTATTTCTGACTCATCATCAATAAAATGAATTTTCTTCGTCGTTCGGATTTTATCCAAACATTCATTTACCATTATCCGTCGAATCCAACCTTCAAAACTCCCTTTGTCTTCATAATTCTTAATACTCGAAAAAACCTTCATAAATCCGGTTAGCATTAAATCCTCGGCGTGTTGCAAGTCCTTAATATATAGTCGGCAAACGCTTAACATCTTTGGTGCAAACCGCGTGTAAATTTCTTGTTGCGCCTTTCTGTCATTGGCCGAAGCTAAATCAATAAGAATAGATAATTGCTGATGTAGTTTAATGACTTTCAAAATTTATATACAAGTGGTTCTATTAGTATAGACGAGAAAAGCACTGAAATGGTTGTATGAAGGTGCGATTATTTTTTAAAAATAATACAAATTGAACTATAATTAACTGATTTTAAACAAACTATGCGTTTATTTTTTTCTCTCAATAACGTAGTTTACCATCAAAACGAGAGCATCTTTGAACTCAGATTTTGGGTAGATCTCGAGAAGTTGAAGTGCATTCTGCTGAAATTCAATCATTCTATCTTCGGCATACTGCAATCCGTTTTTTTGTTTTACGAATGCAATAACTTCCTTGACACGATTCTTATCTTTATTATGATTTTTGACAGAATTGATAAGCCATCTTTTTTCAGATTTGTCAGAATGATTGAGAGCGTAAATTAATGGGAGTGTCATTTTTTGCTCCTTAATATCAATACCAGTTGGTTTGCCGATAGCTTCATCTGTATAATCGAATAAGTCATCCTTTATCTGAAAAGCCATTCCGATAAGTTCTCCAAAAAGTCGCATATTCTCTACTTGAGCATCATTGTCTTCTAGTACAGATCGTGCACCCAAAGCGCAGCAAGCCGCAATAAGAGTTGCGGTTTTCTTTCGGATAATTTCATAATAAACATCTTCGGTAATGTCGAGACGACGTGCTTTTTCTATCTGCAGTAATTCTCCTTCGCTCATCTCACGAACGGCGACAGAGATAATTTTAAGTAAGTCGAAATCGCCATTATCTATAGAAAGCAACAATCCTTTTGACAATAAATAATCTCCAACAAGAACGGCAATTTTATTTTTCCAAAGTGCATTAATAGAGAAAAAACCACGGCGTTGATTGCTATCATCTACCACATCATCGTGTACAAGTGTGGCTGTATGTATAAGTTCGATCACGGCAGCACCTCTATAAGTACGGTCGTTTGCCGCGCCGGCAAGCATTTTGGCAGTTAAGAAAACAAACATCGGACGCATTTGCTTCCCTTTTCTATTGACAACATAATGAGTAATTCTGTTGAGAAGTGCCACCTGCGAAGTCATTGACTCATAGAATTTCTTCTCGAAGAGATCCATTTCTGTAACAATAGGCGCTTTAATTTGCTCGGTAATTTTCATTTTATGCCAGTGCTGTTGGATTGTAGAAAAACAAGTATGCTTATAATTGAGAGGGTGAAGTTAAGATTTGTTTGCGAGTTGTCCGCAGGCAGCGTCAATATCTTTACCGCGGCTGCGACGTACTTTTGCAACAATTCCATTTTCTGCCAAAGCTGAGATATAGGCATCGATAGCCTCGTCCGATGCTTGCTGAAACTCACCTTCGAATTCGATAGGATTGTACTCAATAAGATTGACTTTGCAAGGAACGTATTTGCAGAATTTAACTAGCGCATCTACCGATTCTTTATTGTCGTTGATATTTTTCCAAACAACATATTCATAAGTAACTTTGCTTTTGGTTTTTGCATACCAGTATTGAAGTGATTCTTTTAAATCTACTAGTGGGAAGTTTTTACTAAATGGCATAATACTCGCTCTAATAGAATCTATCGCAGAGTGCAGAGAAACCGCCAATTGGAATTTCACGTCGTCATCTGCCAATTTCTTGATCATTTTTGGCAATCCTGAAGTTGAAACAGTAATTCGTTTTGGTGACATATTAAGTCCTTCTGGCGAAATTATCATATCGATCGCTTTGAGCACATTGTTGTAATTCATCAAAGGCTCGCCCATTCCCATAAAAACGATATTAGAAAGAGGACGATTGTGATACAATCTGCTTTCTTTATCAATTGCTAGTACTTGATCGTAAATTTCGTCTGGATTTAAATTACGCATTCTCTTGAGTTGTGCTGTTGCACAGAAATTGCAATCCAAACTACAACCTACTTGACTAGAAACACAAGCAGTTGTACGAGTATTTGTAGGAATAAGTACCGATTCTACAACAAGACCATCGTGAAGGCGAACGGCATTCTTTACTGTACCGTCACTAGAGCGTTGCATTTGATCGACTTTGATGTGATTGATTACAAAGTTTTCTTCGAGCATAGCACGAGTTGTTTTGGAGAGATTTGTCATATCATCAAAGCTGTGAGCGCCTTTGCTCCACAGCCATTCATAAACTTGATTGCCTCGAAAAGCTTGATCGTTAATGCTGAAAAAATCTCTCAATTCCTCTTTGCTTAATGCTCGTATGTCTTTCTTAGTGATTTCCATGTTTGCAAATTTAATGGTTATTTCTTGAATAGGTCATTTAGGAATTTATAACTTTGTGCAAAACTTTTAAAATGCACTTTATTTCGTCCGAACTTGAAAATTACGTTGAGAAACATTCTGAGAATGAACCTCAACTACTTGCTGATCTTAATCGCGAAACCTACCAAAAGGTATTGTTGCCGAGAATGTTAAGCGGTCATTTTCAAGGTCGTGTCTTGAGTATGCTTTCTAAGTTGATTAGGCCTTTCAATATCTTGGAAATCGGCACCTATACTGGATATTCAGCTTTATGTCTTGCCGAAGGTATGCAGGATTCCGGCTCTTTGCACACAATTGATATTAAGGAAGAGTTGATAGATCTACAACGAAAATATTTTGATAAATCTCCTTGGGGAAAACAAATCGTGCAGCACTTGGGTCAAGCGACAGATATTATTCCACTTTTAGATTTAAAATTCGATTTAGTTTTTATTGATGCAGATAAAGAGAATTACCTCAACTATTACGAAATGATTGTGCCGAAGATGAATAAAGGCGGAATAATTTTGTCTGACAATGTCTTATGGAGCGGAAAAGTTTTGGAGGAATTAAATCCAAAAGACATCAGCACTGCAGTTTTATTAAAATATAATAAACTGCTTCAAGAAGATCCTAGAGTAGAAACTGTCTTGCTTCCTATTCGCGATGGATTGACGGTTTCGAGAGTACTTTAGGTTTTTAGTTGGCTGCTTTCGGTGGAAGTCAAAAATCTTTAAATTCAGAATTACTCAGTTCTTTTATTCTTTTGGCGGAAGTCATCGACCCCTTAAAATATTGGAAATAGCTTTCCTTCTTTCGGCGAAAACCTTCAAAATGAAGAAATTTAGAAGTAATTACTTGTGTTTTCAGGAACAGCTTTCAAACTTTGAAATTGGTTTGTTATAAATATTCTTTCGGCGAAAGCCTACTCCCTCTATAAACTATAAATCAAATAAGGTTTACTCACTCTCCACAACAGCATTCTTCCTGGCTAATCTGGGAACTAAATATTTTCTATTGATATATTTAAACAGAATATATGCTAAGAAACCCATTATTAATCCAAACAAATATCCTGACAGAATATCGCTTGGGTAATGAAGACCAAGATAAATTCGGCTATAAGCGAATATTAGTGGCCAAAGGAAAAAGAAGCCAGTATATCTGATATATTTCTTCGTAATCAAATAAATAAAAAGTGTAACGGCCATAGAATTCGCGGCATGACCCGACCAAAAGCTAAAGCTATGGCGCATTTGCACTTGTCTCATTCCTAAATTGATCAAAATATTATTGGTGGGTCTTAACCTTGAATAGTGACCTTTGACCAAATTTGTAGCTTGATCTGTAATCAAAACCAATAATGCGACTACTCCCACAGCAAGTAAAGTTTGCTGAAGTCCTAGTCGTTTGTACATTACGTAAAGAAGAAGTAAAAATAACGGCGTCCAATTTTGCTGTCTTGTAATTGCGAGCCAGATAGGATCGCGCCACGAACTTCCAAGACCGTTTAAATATACTAGAAGATTTGAGTCGAGTCTTAATAATTCTTCAAGCATTATTAATTTCTTTTTATTGGTCCTTCTTGTGTTGGCTCTTCGATAATAGTTTCGTGTAGCTTGCTGTCAGCGATAGAATCGTTAAGATCCGTACTTTCTTTTTGAAAAGTATTTCGCAATTGATCTATTTCTGAAGTTACCTTCTCTTCAATTGCGGTGTCTTGAACCATCTTGGTAAAACCTTCTTTGGCTTTATTTATTTCAGAAGAAATTCCTCCAGTAAGTTCATCCATATTTAGCCCGCTACCGTGGATATTGTCTTTTATTTCGTTGGTGGCGTTTTTCAACTGCGCCATACCTTTGGCGAAAGCCCGAGCAAATTCTGGAATCTTATCAGATCCGAAAAGCATTAGAATTGCTAGTATTACAAATAAAAATTCTCCTCCTCCTATTCCAAACATAAGACATGTATTTTACAGCAAAGTTACAAAGTTGCAACTTTTAAAACGCGAAATTAAATCATAATAATTTTAGTCAAATTTTGACTTCACAACTTCTTTTGGCCACACATTATTTGTGACATCAGTATCTGCAGTTTCCAGCTTCGGATCAATCAGAATTTTTTTGATTTCCTTTGCTGTTGCAAAGGTTCGGCTAACTTCATTATCGTTCAATCTCCAGATTTGCGCCGGAAAAGTTTGCGTTTCAGAAGTACCATCTACATAAGTCAATTCTACGATTATCGGCATCACAAGTCCGCCAGGTTTATTGAAAGTTACTTCATAGAAAAACTTTGGATTTTTTAGATTCTTTCTCTCTTCTGCGGTAAAATTTGTAGAAATATATTCGTCCAAAGTCTTCACATTTTTTAGATCCAAACCTTTATTTTTTCCACTGGTTTGTGCTTCATCTACCATATAAACCAATGGACCTTCTGCAGTTTTTCTGTTTCTACGAGTCACTTCAATTACTTCCACTCCTTTTGGAGCTTTATCAGTTATCTGAAATTTTGTAACCTCTTTAATTCCGATATCATTGTAGTCTGTAGTATAAAACCATCCTCTCCAAAACCAGTCAAGATCTACAGACGAAGCATCTTCCATTGTACGGAAGAAATCTTCGGGCGTAGGATGCTTAAACATCCATCTTTTTGAGTATGTACGAAAAGCATGATCAAATAGTTCGTGACCCATGACGGTATTTCGCAAAATATTTAATGCAGTTGCCGGTTTTCCATATGCATTGTTCCCAAACTGCTTGATGTTTTCAGAATTGGACATAATAGGCTCAAGTCCTGAAGGATCTCCGCTCATATAAGGAACAATATTTTTGGCAGGGCCACGTCGCGATGGAAAATTAGGATCGAAACTTTGCTCAGTCAAGTATTCCAAAAAGGTATTCAAACCTTCGTCCATCCAAGTCCATTGTCTCTCATCTGAATTGACAATCATCGGGAAAAAGTTGTGTCCTACTTCGTGGATAATCACTCCTAGCATTCCGTATTTTACATTGTCAGAATAAGTTCCGTCTTTTTCTGGACGACCAAAATTCTAGCAAATCATCGGATATTCCATTCCCTGATCTTGAGCATTAACCGAAATTGCTTTCGGATAAGGATAATCAAAAGTAAAAGACGAATATGATTTTAATGTGTGCGCCACCGCTCTAGTAGAATATTTTTCCCAAAGTGGATTTCCCTCTTTTGGATATAGCGAAACAGCCATTACAACTTTATCGTTAATTTTCACAGCCATCGCATCGCTGATGAACTTACGAGAAGTAGAAATTGCGAAATCACGAACATTCTCAGCTCTAAATTTCCAAGTTTTAGTTTTCTTGCTTCTGCCCTTTTCAATTTCGGTTGCTTCAGCTTGCGTAATAATCACTACCGGATTATCAAATGATTTCTCTGCAAGTTTGTATCTTTTTAACTGCTCTTTTGTGTACACTTCTTCGCGATTAAGCAAACTTCCTGTTGCATCAAGAAAGTGATCTGCAGGAACGGTAATCGAAACATCGTAATTCCCAAACGGAAGTGCAAACTCCCCGCCACCCCAAAACTGCATATTCTGCCATCCTTCAACGTCGTTATAAACCGCCATACGCGGGTGAAACTGTGCAATTACGTATAAATTATTTCCATCTTCTTTAAAATGTTCGTAACCAGAACGACCGCCAACTTCCATATAATTATTGATGTTGTACCAATATTTAATAGAGAATGAATATTTCTCACCGTGCTTTAAAGGAGTATCAAGGTCAATTCGCATCATTGTGTGATTCACAGTGTACGGAAGCGTTTTACCTTTTGCATCTTTTACATAGTCGATTTTGAAACCACCATCAAAGCTATCTTCCAAATAGGTTCTCGAAAACGCAGAAGCACTAATCGACGAACTCATCTTATCATTTCTCGCCAATGGAGATTGCGAATCCGTTGCATTGATATTTTGATCTAACTGAATCCATAAATAATCCAGCGATTCCTTCGCGTTATTATGATAGGTAATTGTTTCAGTCCCAAAAATGCGCGCATTATCATCATCGAGCGTTACATCAATTTTGTAATCTGCTTGCTGTTGATAATATTCCGGACCCGGCGCTCCAGATGCTGTGCGATACATATTTGGCGTCGCCATCACATCATACATTTGTCTGAACTTATTATTATTGATACGACTTGGATTGTCATTTTGAGCATGCGACATTGCAAATCCGGTAAGAAGAAGGAGTGTGAAAATTTTAGTCATAATTTTATAAAAAATTTTGAAGCATAAAAATACTATTAATAATTAGAAGCTGCGTTTTCCTGAGGCATTTTCTCTAGTTAAAAGCAAACTAGACTTCTCCTTATCAATAGTAATCTGAATTATATTTTGTTGTGTAGGAAGTATCTCAAACAAAGCAGTGTTTTTAACTTCGATAGATTTTACAGCGCCAAGGTTCTCAACTTTAAAATAACTGATAAAAACGTTATTCTCCAATTCGCTAGTCAAGTATTTGTATGTGACAGCTTTATTATTGATCTTAATATATAGATGATCCTTCTGATACTTTTCAAAAAGCGCTATATCTTCAGTGGACTGATCTTTCTCGCCAAGATTTACTTTCTTTTTTTTTGATGAAGCTTCAATAGCATCGACAAGATCATCGAGAAAGATTCGACTCGTAATTTGAAGTTCTTTTTTCGCAGGTTTGTAATCAATCTGATAGATACTCACATAGAATCTATGAGCCTTAAACGCCGAAACACTTAGGAAAATAAATAGTAGGCTTGCGCCGAATAAAACCTTTCTCATTGGGCAAAAATAATCATTTGATTTCGTTCTTCATAATTTCATTATAGTCCACCGCAAGTCTAGCCATCTGAAACAAAACTCTGTGTTTATTTTGTGATTTTAAAGCTGACAAGAAAGTAGCATCTTCCACAAGAAATCTTTCAAAGTCTTCGTGATAATCAGGAGGAATAGCAAAACTTTTGGTATAATACGACCGAAGATTCAAGCGCTGAAGCTTGTCAAGGTTTTCATCTTTTCTAGAATATGCTAATGCTGTTCTCAATTCTCTACCTTGTCCGCTAATTTCATTCACTACAGTAAAAATGCCACCTCCCGAAGATTTCATAAGTCGTTCACGTTTTGTCGGCATCACAAAACCAGGTTTTACAATTCCCAAGGCAACTGCATTTATATGCGAATAGTTATTGACGATAACTTCTTCCAATTCCTCAATTTTGTAAGTCATCACAACGGTAAACAGAACAGACAAATCTTCCTTTGATATAGAATGTCTCATATAGTCAAGGCGCTTATCATAAAAAACCAACAAGTGATCTTCCTGCGCCTTAATGCTAAATAATCCCTTTTTATCAGAAGTTGTGCTTTCTTTAGTCACAAGATTAATTACTTCCACCCCTTCTACTGCACGAGAATCAGCAACGATTTGCCCTCTTACCAAAGTGTCTTGAGAGAATGCAAACTGGCAGAAAATGATTAGAAACAGTAGGAAGTAATTTCTCAGCACCTATTGAAAATTAAAAAGTTACGCTCGTAAAAGTATTAGCAACAGCTTATAATAAATCCCTAAGAGACTATTAATTTCGTGTTAATAAGCCGTTTCAAAAGAATGTTTCAAAATATAGACTAACTTTGAAATAGACCTAATTATCTACAAAATTACCGAATAACGATGAAAAATTTAATTATTGCCAGCACATCTACTGTACACGATAGCAGCTATTTAGAATATCTTTTACCCGAATTGGAGAAACATTTTAAAGATTGCGAAACCATTTTATTTATTCCGTATGCACGCCCCGGCGGAATCACCTACGATGAATATACTTCAAAAGTGGCAGAAGCTTTCGCTAAAATAAATAAAAAAGTCAAAGGTATTCATCAGTATTTTGACCCGATCATTGCGGTCGAAAATGCCGAAGCCATCTTCACAGGCGGCGGAAATACGTTTTTGCTAGTCCAAACCTTGTACAAACACGATTTGATGCAAAAGCTTTCGGATGTTCTCAAAAGTGGAACGCCTTATTTAGGTACAAGTGCGGGCAGCAATATTGCGGGTGTGAGCATGCAGACTACCAATGATATGCCTATAATTTACCCACCATCTTTCAAAACTTTGGATTTATTTCCGTTCAATTTAAACCCTCATTATCTTGATCCAGTCGAAAATTCCACACACATGGGAGAAACCCGCGAAACCCGTATCAAGGAGTATCATAAATTTAATAAAGTTCCTGTTTTAGGTCTTCGCGAAGGCAGTTGGCTAGAAGTAAAAGGCGACACAATCACATTGCGAGGCGAGTTGACCGCCCGTTTATTTATGCAAAATCAAGAAGCGGTAGAGTTACCAACGGACCAAAAATTGACATTTATATAAGGTTTGGCTATCATAGATAATTAGATTATAACATACACTTTTTAGTTTTTTTTGGGGCGAGACCTTTCGCGAGAACGATTTCGGTAACATTGAAATTATAATGTGGCTCAGGTCGGGCTATTCGTTCCCAATCTTTCTTGTAGATTCTGCTCCGCAAAGCCACAAGAAAGGATTTCCACTACTATCCCTCTCGCAGACTTTTGCTACCATTGAAGTAACGACTTTGAACAAATATAAAATTTTACCGCAAGACTTTGCCGAAACAAGCACTAGAAGATATTTTTTTACCGCAAGGTTCGCAAGGGTTAGAACGCAAGGTCCGGAAGGCTTTGTGGAGAATAATAGACTATAAGTTGTTATTTTTTCTTTGCGAATTTTTCTTTGCGTTCTTTGCGGTTAATTTTTTTTACCACATCAATTTGACAAAACAAAAAACTAGAATTTTTTTTTACAGCAAGATAAGCAAGACTTTATGATAATATAGAATTTGAATTACGAAATGTTCTCTTTAATTGAATTAGCGTTCGGCGTCATATCATCTCTTCAATGTAAAATACTTTGCAGTAAAGTCTTCAACCTCATTATAACACAACTTCTTATATTTTAAAATCATTACAACCATCCTGCAACCTCGACATTAACTCCTCCACCAATCATAAAATCCTTTAAAGTGTTGACTATTTTAGTTTCACATTCAACGAGTTTTGCGCAAAATAAATGCACCCAAATAATTGAAGCGAAAATTCGATATCTTAGCTAGAAAGAATTTGAGTATGAGAACTACAATTAGAAAAAAAGTTGATTGTAGAAATCCAGTTTTCAAATAACGAAAGCTTAATGGAAGAAATTTATAATTTTATCAACGGTCAGAATGATATGGATCTTTGAAAGCTAAGTAACAATCAAAAAAGTACTGTTGCTGAAACTCATCAAATAATAAAAGATGGAAACTTCTCTGCAAATGATCAAGTGAATAAAGAAATCGAAGAATAGATAAAAAAGAAATAATTTAGCCGCAGCTAACTCAAAAGTATTAAAGACAATAAAGCAAAATTTTCTCAAAATTTAAGTTGCACCTATATTAAACAAAAAAGGATTCTTAAATTTTAAGAATGCTTTTTTCTATCTTTACTTGATTACATTTCCACGAAGGAAAGAGGCTGTACCAAGTCTAAGTTCTTTAAAGGTACAGATAAATGTTTAATCGAGATTAGAATACAATTACTATTTTGCAGCACATAATAATAAAAATGACAGTGCAATACAAAACCCAAATTGCGCGTATTTCATTTTTTTAAAAGATCATTTAAGTTTTTAATATTTTCCTGCACTATTGCACCCGCCGTTTTAGCAGAAAAAGTGAATTAAATCAGCTCTATAGTTAAAAACATTTCCACTCCGTCGGTTTTACAAATCAACACCGCTTACTCAATCAGTTTATTTGGATTTATGACCGGTAAAATAAAAGTACTTAACGCCGTTCCTTGAAAACGTGTCATTAATATTCCTCTCGAAGTTGAATACGTTATCGCAGCCAAAGCATTGCCTAAACCAGCATTAATAGTCACTGTGCTGTCATCTTCTGGCGTAGTTAATTCTTCTAAATTATCCACGTGAAAAATATATACAAAACTAAGCAAACCAATAGTCTCCTCTGAATTTTTACTTTTTGTTTCAACATTTACTGTAAAATCAGCTTTAACTAATTTTTCAGGTAAATTAAAACCTAGCTCAAGGTCCACATTGAAATTATGACCATTGACATTATCTCTTTCAAAATCAAATGGACTATTAATTTATCCTTTTATAATTTTGAATTCTACAATTTCTATCTTTTCTGCTTGTACTAAATTAGCTGACATTGACTAAAAGTGATTTACTTTTATTTTTAGATTTTTTCCAATCGCTATTATACTGAACATCTGTATTGATATTTCTGTACACAGTAGCGTATCCGGCTGTTCCGATCGGTTTTCTTTGTGGAACATTAATAACAGGTTCTCCTAATTCCGCTTCCAATTTTGCTAGCGACCGTATTGTGAAATTATGTTCGCCAACTAGCCATTTGTTAACTTCAGAAGGTCTCTTTTCCAGCTTATCTGCCAAATCTTTGCGGCTAAAACCTTTTGATTTTAAAAGCTGATTGACACGTACTACTATATCAGCATACATCCTTGCGAATATCTTTGTCTCTTCAGGCGTTTCGGCTAATATTCTTTCTGTTATTTTGCTTCTCATAAGATGTAATTTTTACAAGATGATTTCTTATGAACCCCCATTGTTTTTTGTTAGTTTCTCGTTCTTTTCATCTATAACAACACATTCACACCCTGAACAAATAATTTTAAGTCTCCAATTCGCAAAGGCTCTGGTCTCATTCGTAGAAATGTCATAATAAACTGCGAAAGTTACGAAAATTTCTTGCGCAAGATTCATATCAACAACAACGAACCCCCCATAGCCGTGATAGTAGCGCAAATCCCGCAGGCAGCAGGACTATTTTTTCCTGACATAATAGAGCGACCAACGGAAGCTCCTATTATGGCATTGGAAAAAAAGTTCTGCAACGAGGAATTGTAGTGGATAGCGCGATTAGCTCCTTAAAAAAATTCTGAAAGCGATAAAAAAAGTGGAAGAAGGGAAAATGGCTCTTAAGTTTTAAGCAAAAAAAAGTCCCAAACTTTCATTTGGGACTTTGGAGCGGAAGACGAGGCTCGAACTCGCGACAACCAGCTTGGAAGGCTGGAGCTCTACCAACTGAGCTACTTCCGCGTATTGGTGGTGCAAATATACACAAGAAGTTCTGTTGTTTGCAAACTTTT
>JBBSRP010000003.1:0-34626 GCA_038242935.1 Flavobacteriales bacterium | reverse complement strand
ACATTCTGAGAAATTTGCTACTTTTGTAAAAAATCTATATTAATGTCGTCATTCTATAAATTAAGTATAAAAGAAGTAAGACGCGAAACTACAAATGCAGTTTCAGTCTTATTCAACGTTCCGGCAGAATTAAAAGATCAGTATAAATTTATAGCCGGTCAATATATCAATCTTAAATTAACTTTGGACGGAGAAGAAATTCGCCGCGCCTATTCTATATGCTCATCTCCTCAAAGCGGTGACCTGCGAATTGCAATCAAGTCAGTATCTGTTGGTGCTTTCTCGACTTTTGCAAATAGCAAAATGAAAGCAGGCGATGTTCTAGAAGTAGGAACTCCAGAAGGAAAATTTACTTTTGAACCTAATGCAGCTTCTCAAAAAAACTACGCAGGATTTGTAGCAGGAAGCGGAATTACGCCTGTAATGTCAATCCTAGAAAACGTAATGGACAGCGAACCTGAAAGTACTTTTGTACTAGTTTTCGGAAATAAAACTCCAGATGATACAATCTTTAGCAAGCAACTGCACGAACTTCAATCTAAATATACGGGAAGATTTTTTCCACATTATGTATACAGTCAAGCGAAAATTGAAGGGGAACTTTTTGGAAGAATAGAGAAATCTACTGTCAACTATATTCTGAATAACAAACACAAAGAATTTGAATTTGATAAATTCTATTTGTGTGGTCCCGAAGAAATGATTACTAGAGTAAGTGGTGTTTTGAAAGAACATAATATCAAAGAAAAAGATATTAAATACGAACTGTTTTTTGCTCCCAAAGCTGAGCACGAAATTGATACCTCGTTAGAAGGAAATACAAAAATTACAGTGATGGTGGATGATGAAGAGACAATCTTCGAAATGTCACAAAAGCAGTCCGTACTTGATGCGGCGCTTAAACAAGGAATCGATGCTCCATATTCTTGCCAAGGCGGAATTTGCAGCAGCTGCTTAGCGCGAATTAAATCTGGTACTGCCGAAATGAAAAAAAATGCAATCCTAACCGACAAAGAAATCGCCGATGGATTGATTCTTACTTGTCAGGCTCATCCTACGTCAAAAGAATTGTATATTGATTATGATGATGTTTAGGAAGTTATAGGTTGCGAGTTGTAGCTTATATGTCCTAATACTTGATACTTCTATCTTAATAGTTATTAGATTGAAAAACAAACTCGAAATATTTAAAAATGCGCAATTGTTGTTGGACGAACCAGAAGTCCAACAGCTTTTAGCCTATTGTGAGAGTTTGGAAGATGAGTTGGTTGAATTCAAATTTGAAAAAGCCAACAACAAAGAGGTAATAATGCTTGATATGCTCAAGGAGGTGGTTAAAAGTTGTGCTGCAATTCGCCAACAAGAAATGCAGCATGAACGTTTTGGTTATGATCTTCCTGATTATTCTGAAGCTATTCGGAATTTGAGTAGTTATATTTTTGAAATGAATCGGAATAGTAAACTTCGATTGTAATTAAGCCATTTTTAATTTCGACTTTCCAATTTTTTTGAACCAATACACCATGTATACTGCCATAACGATCGAAGGTAATATCCAATAAATCAGTCCATTTAATCGAACTCCCGCCACTAAAAATGCAGTAATCGAAGCGCCAAACGCACCCGTCATTTTACCAATGTGAAATTTAATAATTTTCGATTTATCTAAATCTCTGAAGAATTTAAAATCACGCAAAGACATTATCAAAGCTAAAGGTCCAAATACCAAATATAGAACGCCAACATTCTGTATGTGATTTATATAGTAGGAACCAAGAGCAATCATGAAAATTGAACCTACTAATAAAGTTCCTGAGATTAACTTGTCGATAAAAGTAGCATAAGGTCTTATCTGAAATAAGAGAATTCTATTCCCAGACAGAACTAAATAAATCGTAAAAATTCCAATTAGGAAAAGGAATGGATTTTCATGTTTTGGCAACCAACAAATTGGCAAAGATAGCGTTGCACTCAAAATCATACTATAGGAAAAGATCTTTCCGGATAGTTTGTGTTTAGGACTTCCTTTCTTAAAAATTACGCTAGCAAATCCTGCTAAAAGTCCTAAACTTCCAAAGAAAGCGTGTGTATAAATAACAATTTTGATGATGAATTCCATGATGTTTGTTTTGATAGTTCAAAAGTATGCGAATCAATTTCAATGCAAAAAAAGAAGAAACTGAACTGTAGAAAATGAGTTCTGAACTGTAGAAAAATTACTTTGAAAGCAATTCATCTATTTTTTCAACAATCATTTTTGGCATAATTGTTTGCATTGCATCTTGATAACCTTCGACTATTTTATTCCCGTAAACCGAAGTAGGTAACAAGGGATACTTTTCTCTATCCGAAATCAAACAGTTCTTCAAAGGTTGATTAAACGGTGCAAAACCTGCATAAGGATGCGTCGCTCCCCATAAAGTAACTACGGCAACACCGTAATTCGCGGCAAGATGAGCATTGCCAGAATCCATACTCAACATTACATCAAGGTTTGAAATCAGTTCTAATTCTTGGCTAAATTTCAAATTTCCAGCAACAACTTTTATATTGCTGTGCGTTCCTTTGAAAATATTTAGTTGTTGAATTTCTCCTGGGCCTGCGCCAAATAAAAACAAGGTATTATTTGTATTATCAGCAAGTTGATTGATTACTTCTTGCATCAAATCCGCCGGATATACTTTTCCTTCGTGTTGTGCAAAAGGTGCAATTCCGATCCACTTTGAAGTTTTTGCGGATAAAAAACCAGCAAAATTCTGAGTTTCTGGTGAAAGTGGAAGTTTATTGAGAAACTTAATTTCACTGTCATCAATAAGAAAACCCAAATCTTCAAACACTTCTACGTAGCGTTCCATTGAAGTTTTGAGCTGTTTGAAATCTTTCTTTTTTAGACTTACCAAAGCTTTCTTTTCCTTTCTTCCTTTGTCAATTGCGGCTGTAGGAATATTTGTCGCCGAAAAAAGGTAGCGCACAACCTTCGACCGAAGCACATTATGCAAATCTGCAATTGCATCTACTTCGATGTCTTTAAGGTCTTGATATAACTGCAAAATTCCTCGAAAGCCTTCGTGTCTTCCTTTCGTGTCAACGGCAAGAAAATCGCAGTTGGGAATAGATTTGAATAAAGGTTTGAGAAATTCTCTAGAGACCATCGTAATTTTGATAGTCGGATGTCTTTTAGCGAAAGCGGAAATCACAGGAACCGCCATTGCAACATCTCCCATTGCAGAGATTCGAATGACGGCTATATGTGTAATTTTTGTAGACATACCAGATGGTATTTATTTCTTAGTTTGGTATAATACAGGATTCAATTCCACATCATTATACATTTTCATTTGCTTATATACTTTCATGTATTTATTTCCAGACTTAATATCTTCTAGCAAGTCATCTATGGCAGTTGCCAAATCTTTGCGTTGCTCCAAAAGGATATTCAATTTGACTTCACAGTTTTTACGGTGGTCTTCAGATGCTTCAGCGCGACAAGCCTCTTCCCGCATATGATGAATTTTAAGAGCCAAAATAGAAAAACGGTCGATAGCCCAAGCAGGACTTTCTGAATTTATCTTGGCATCAGCTTTCATTTCCGCACCAACATATTTCTGCAAAAAGTAACTGTCAATATATTCAACCATATCAGTGCGCTCTTGATTGAAAGCGTCAATACGACGTTTTAATGCAAGTGCCGCTACTGGATCAATCTGTGGATCTCTAATTAAATCTTCAAAATGCCATTGAACAGTGTCAATCCAGTTTTTGAGATATAATAAATGTTCAATTTTTTCCTTTGGAAATGGATTGTTTATTTGATGGTCAACACTATCATAAACATGATAGTCATGAATACTTTGTTCAAAAACAGAAAATGCAAGTTGTGAAAACATATTAATTGGATTTAAAAGAACCAAAGATACTTTTTATACATTTATAGTCTGAAGAAATTTTCAGTTCATAATCTAAAATTATCGTTTTTCAATGCAAATACATCATTTATCCGAGAACAATAGTGTGTTAAATCATTTCCTCGCACAAATTAGAAATGTTGATGTTCAAAAAGATAGCATGCGCTTTCGCCGAAATATAGAACGTATCGGTGAAATAATGAGTTATGAATTAAGCAAAAATTTAGAATACAACCCAATTACAATTACAACTCCTTTAGGCACAAAAGATACTACCGAAATAGCAAATCAACTTGTACTTTGTAGTATTTTGAGAGCTGGACTTCCACTTCATCAAGGATTTCTCAATTATTTTGATCAAGCCGAAAATGGATTTATCTCTGCTTATAGAACACATTCAACTCCAGAAAAGGAATCGGAAATATTTGTCGAGTACCAGGCAATTCCTGCAATTAATGATAAGATTCTATTGCTTGTAGATCCGATGCTAGCCACTGGACAGTCAATGGTCGAAGTGTTTAAAAAATTACTGGAAAGAGGAACTCCCAAGGAAATTCATCTTGCCGTAGTTGTCGCTGCTCCACAAGGAATTGACTATCTAAAGAAGCACATTCCAGCCAACTGCCATTTATGGATTGCTGCTCTTGACCAAGATCTTGATGCAAAAAATTATATTCTTCCAGGCCTTGGAGATGCTGGTGACTTAGCTTACGGAAGTAAATTATAACTGAATCATAAATAAATAAAGCGCACATAGTATAAAGATACCGACCGTCATCTCTTGCCTAACTTTGTGCTTTGCTCCTTCTACTTCGCTAGTTGCCATCATGGATAGGGGTAAAAATGTGAATATCAGCATTTCATTGCTTTTGAACGGTGAAATTAAAAACACAAAAATCCCTACGACCAACGATAATAAAATTATTTTGAAAGCCGACTGAACAACTATTGGCTTATTATTCATTGCAATTGTTTGTGAAAATGTCAGATAAATAGCAATTGAAGCAAAAATGCTGAATGCAATATTTTCTTTGTTGCTACCAAAATAATCAAGCTTGATAGATGTCGTTGTTTTGCTAATAAGAATATCTACAGCAGTGGGAGAAAAGGCAAAAGCATATAGTAGAAAAATCAAAAATACGGTAATACATGCTAAGAAGGGCAAAAGCCAGTTTCTATAATCTCGTGCTGCCGAAAAAAGTATTGAAACAAATACCACAAATATGAATGCAATACTCCAAAAATGGAATAATGCTGCTGCAAAAACCCATAATGAGGCATCAAATACTTTTTCTTTCTGACTCGCATGAGTTTGCATCGATAATATTCGGCGAGTGGACAAAAGAATGAAAAAATTAGCGATTAGCAGATTAGCATCGTCAAACAGTTTCGGAAAAAAAAGCAATAGTAGAAAGAAGAAAAAGATCGTAAAGGCACTGTCTTTGCTGAGAGAATTCTTCTTTACAATAGAGTTTGAAAGAAATAAAGATCCTAAAATAACTCCAAATAATCCAATTTTCTGAATCGCATCTTGCACTGAGAAATCGGCTACAGCATTATCAAAATGATATAAAACGAAGCAAATTAAAACCACAAAAAGCACTAATGCATAATTAATTGGCGTGGATTTTTTAAAAAGGCTTGTAATCATGATGATATTTTATACTTTTGTAATTGTAAATATAATACAAGTTTAAAAATGAAAGCATTTTTTGAAGGAATACAGTCACTCTTTGTAGATTTTCTTTTGTTACCGATGGATTTTCTAAAAGAATTAGAATACAGCACTTGGTTTGGAGCTAATATTATCAATTGGATCTTTATGGCTATTGGTGCTTCTGCAATGGTTTACTGGATTAAACAATTGCAGTTACACAAACAAAACAATGACGTTCACCAAGATACTACAGCGCATTCGTTCTTAAAATAAGTCGAATCCGATATCTTTTCTAAAATACATCTTATCAAAACTAATTTTATTTATGTTTTGGTAAGATTTTTTTATGGCCTCATCTATATTTTCTCCAAAAGCAGTAACCGCAATCACGCGACCGCCATTGCTTAACACAGATTCATTCTCAGCTCTTGTTCCAGCTTGAAAAACTAATGCATCTTCTATTTCAACGGAATCAATTCCCGAAATTACTTTTCCTTTTTCAAAATTTTCAGGATAACCACCAGAAACAAGCATAATCGTTGCCGCTGATCTCGCGTCAATTTCTACACTAGAAAGAGCAAGACTTTGAGAAGCAATTGCAGAGAAAAGTCCAACTAAATCAGATTGTATTCTTGGAATAACTACCTCTGTCTCAGGATCTCCCATTCGCACATTGTATTCAATTACGATTGGTTCACCTTTTACGATAATCAGTCCTATAAAAATAAAACCTCTATAATCTATAGTGTCTTTTGCTAGTCCATCAACGGTAGGTTTTACGATTCTCTCTTCAATTTTTTGCATCAGAAGTGGTGTTGCAAAAGGTACAGGTGAGATTGCTCCCATTCCGCCGGTATTCAATCCGGTGTCACCTTCGCCTATACGTTTGTAATCTTTTGCCGTAGGAAGTATTTTGTAGCTTTTTCCGTCAGTCATCACAAAGCAACTAAGCTCAATTCCGTCCAGAAACTCTTCGATTACAACTTTTGAACTTGCCAATCCAAATTTGGCATTGACTAGCATATTGCGCAATTCGGTTTGGGCTTCCGCCAAATTATCTATTATTAATACCCCTTTGCCAGCTGCAAGTCCGTCCGCTTTTAGTACATAAGGTGGAGATAGCGTTTCCAGAAATGTACATCCTTGCTCTACAGTTTCATAAGTAAAACTATCATATCCCGCAGTAGGAATATTATGCCTTACCATAAATTGCTTTGCAAATTCTTTACTTCCTTCAAGTGCTGCTCCTTGTTGAGATGGCCCAATTACAGGAATATCTTTTAAATCTTTGTTATTTTTAAAATAATCTACAATTCCGTTTACCAATGGATCTTCTGGCCCAACAACTACCATTTTCACGTCATTGTCTAGAACAAATTTAGCAACCGCTTCAAAATCGTTTGGATTCATGGCCACATTGGTAGCAATTGCTGCTGTCCCGGCGTTTCCTGGTGCTACAAAAAGTTTTGCGCATAAAGGACTCTGTATCATTTTCCATGCAAATGCGTGCTCTCTTCCGCCTGATCCTAATAATAAAATTGTCATTTGTAAATATTATTTTGTTGAAAGACAAAAATAGCGGGTTTTTACTGGAATTAAGAATTTTTGAAGATTGAAAGATTAAGAAAATCGAAAATATCAAAAAAAGCGAAATAATCGAAATTAAATTATGGCGCTGAAGAATTTATAGGTGATTGTTTTGGCAGCTGATTGCTTCGCCCGTTCGCTTTGCTCGGGTCCGCTGTACTTTCCAAGAATCCCACAAACAAGGTGATTTTGCACAAAGAAACCCCGACACGTGTCGGGGCCGTTGGTCGCTCTTTTCATTTGGCAAAAATCTACCTTATTTTGTGGCATTGCTTTCCATTCCCATCGGTGCTGAAGTAGGAATCTAAAAAATAGAATAATCTAAAAAATTGAAATGAATGGAGAAGATTTAAAGATTGAATGATTTAAAAATTTAAAGATTGTAGAGAACCGGAAGAAGAAAGAATCGAAATAAAAAATGTCTTCTTCCAAACAAAAATTAATACAATTTTCCACGCTCCATCTTCCCCTTTTTCCAAGAGAGGTGCCCGAAGAGCGGGGTGTTTCGCCAAAGCAAAGTATCAGAATTCCTCAACATAACATAAAAAAAATTCCTCAGAACTCAAATACAAATGATCGTTTCCTACCCCAGTATATTCCATTTTTTTGAATTTATCATTTCTAAAATAAAATACATATTCACTTAAGTATCGAAGTTCTTTAAATAGTTTAGAGGCACGGATTACAAATCCGGGCTATCGTGCAAGTTTTGTCATGGATATTACTACTTTCCTAAACCTGTTCAGAGCCTGGTTGAAGTATGATTTTAGGTTTTGGGACAATGACATTGGCAAAATATGCACTTGAGTAGTGAAGTGCTATATGCAGTTTACGGGCACGGATTACATATCCCCGCTATCGGGTAATATTACCTACTTAACCTATCTATAGAATCCTTTGCTATTTTGCTTTCTTCATCTAATCTCAAATCAGTTTCTTTTACTCTATAAAGAATGTTAAACCTTTTAATACCGTCTTCATAAGGTTCTCCATAAAATGAAGTGAGCTTCATAATTATACTGTCTTTAGAATATCGAATGATTTTGTAACCATAGGCATCCATTAAATTTAAAGTACTATCATTTCTCACTACCCATTTGTTTATCTTAAAAGATCGGGGACGTGGTAAAGTATCCAACTTAATATACATTCTTTTTCCAATAGTCTCCGTTTTGACATAAACTGTGTTTCCAGTACTATCTAAGAACTTCATAGCCATTTTATCTGTCTTTTCACTTAGTATCAAATCATATCTCATACTGTAATACTCAAGAGTACCTTTTTGATTAAAACCATAAGTATAAATTGGTCCATCTTTAACACCATATTTGTATTCATCTGGCCAGTAATCCCAATAGGCAATACTATCATTCGTTAAGTTCTGTGTAAATTCCGAATTAAAATCAGTTCTATCCTCAAAACAAGAACTACAAATAGTCATTGGAATTAATAAGATAAGAAAATGTCTACTTTTCAAGAGCTTTAAGCTTTCCATAAGATTGTGTTTTAATTTCTAGTAATTTCATCCTTCCTTCAAGATGTCCCACTCACCCTCTAAGAAACCGTTAATTTCGTACACCTCTTGTATAAAAATAGTATTTTTGAGCAAAACACCGCTATCTATGCTCAATCTATTTGATTTATCACTTCTACTGAATGGTTTTCCAATGGGGAAAGCACGAAAAAAATTAGCTACGATTGTAGATGTCTCAGACGAAAACTACGCTTCATTTACAGAAACTGCGAAAAATGAAATTTTAGAATATCATCTTGCTAACAATACCTTCTACAAAGAATTTATTGGAACTAAGAAAATTGCCAACTGGACTGATATTCCCGTTATGCAAAAAAAAGATCTACAGCGACCTCTCGACCAAAGACTTTCCAAAGGTTTTACCGTCAAAAATGTTTATATAAACAAAACTTCTGGTTCAAGTGGAGCTCCATTTGTATTTGCAAAGGATAAAGAATACCACGCTCTTATTTGGGCAAACATCATGCGCAAAATGCGTTGGCATGGTATAAACTACAATGCCTCTTGGCAGGCCAGGTTTTATGGAATGCCACTTGATTTCTTTGGCAAAACCAAAGTCAGAATCAAAGATTTTCTGAGCCATCGCTATCGTTTCAATATTTTCGATTCAAGTGATCAGGCTTTGGAAAAAGTGGTAGAGAAGTTTAAAAAGAAGCAATTTTATTACATCAACGGTTACACCAGCTCAATTGTTTTACTGGCAAAATTTCTTCAAAAAAAAGATATAATTCTAAAAGATATCTGCCCTACTCTTCGAGTTTGTGTTGTTACTAGTGAAATGCTTTTTGCAGACGACAAAATTCTACTCGAAAAACAATTTGGAGTTCCTATAATCAACGAATATGGTTCTGCCGAACTTGATATCATCGCACTTGAAGATCCAGAAGGAAGATGGCAGGTAAACGCTGAAACAGTTTTTGTAGAAATCCTTGACGCAGACGATAATCCTGTACCACTAGGCGAAGAAGGAAAAATCGTTGTTACTGCTTTATACAATAAAGCGCATCCACTGATTCGGTATGAAGTTGGAGATCTGGGTTCATTAGCAGAAACTAGCACTGCAAAATATCCTGTACTCAAAAAATTGACGGGCCGCACAAACGATGTTGCAATCTTACCAAGTGGAAAAATAGCGTCGGGCATGACCTTCTACTCTATAACCAAAAAACTCTTTGATGATGAAGGAAATGTAAAAGAATTTGTGATAATTCAGATTAAAGCAGATACTTTCGAAATTGTTTATACAAGTGATAATCCCTTGACCACTACAGAAACGGAAAATATTAAAAGTGCCTTTTCTGCTTTTCTAGAACCTGGACTGACCTTGATATTAAATAGAAAAAAAACTTTGGAACGCAGCTCTGCGGGAAAATTAAAACAATTTACTTCTGAGGTAATTTCTTAACATACAATGGTTTTACAACGAAATGACAATACAAAAAAGCAGTCATAGCAATTATAGTAGCAACGATATTCAGCTTATGGAATTTTCTATAAACATTGTAATTGTGCTTTAGAAGCGAGAATTTTGCAGAAGAAATTGATTGATTTCCGGTCCGATAATAAGCCAAACTCTCAGGAATTACGTGAGCGACTTTTACTTTTTTTAATATTTTGAGCCATAAAGTCCAATCTTGTCTCTTACGGGCCGAAGCTATTGTCATTTTACCAACGATTTCAGAATCATACATTGCAGTTAGATTTCCAATCCAATTGGCACAAAACATTTTTGAGAAATTCAAATTATATGGAGCTCTAATCTGTTTTCCAGTTTCCACACCTACCGCATTGACAATATTGTAATAACTAAAACAGAAAGCATAATTATTCGTTTGAAGAAATTCAACTTGCTTTTGTAGCTTGTCCTTTCGCCATAAATCATCAGCATCTAGAAAAGCGATATACCTTCCTTTGGACATCTGCAATGCAGTATTTCTTGCAACACCAGTACCTGAATTTTTAGATAACTGTTTTAAGATGATCCGAATATCTTTCGCGGAAGCGGCCTTAATAATTCCCACAGTATTATCTGTAGAAAAATCATCCACAATAAGAAGTTCCCAGTTTGTAAAGGTTTGATTTTGTATAGAAAGAATCGCCAGTCTGATATACTTTTCAGCATTGTAAGCCGGCATTATTATAGAAACAAGCGGTGTCATTAGTAAGCTTTGTCTTCACCTTTGAAGATATTTACCACGGTTTGAATAATGATTTTGATATCCAAAAGCAGCGACCAATTTTCGATATAAAAAACATCAAATTTAATTCGATTTATCATATCCTCGTCAGTTTCAATCTCACCTCTATACCCTCTTACCTGCGCAAGTCCTGTAATTCCAGGTTTAATATAATGACGTATCATATATTTCTTGATTTTCTGCCCGTATAAGATGTTTTGTGCCCATAAATGAGGTCTTGGTCCCACCACTGACATTTCACCAATCAGAACATTTAAAAACTGTGGTGTTTCATCTATACTCGTTTTACGAATAAACCTGCCAATTCTAGTTACACGTGGATCGTCTTTTCTAGCTTCAAGTTCAGTAGTCTGATTAACGCGCATGGATCTGAATTTATAACAAAAAAATTCATCTTCATTAAGTCCCGGTCGACCTTGCTTAAAGAAAACTGGTCCTTTTGATTCTAACTTTATCATAATTGCTAGTATCGGTATTAACCAAGAGAGAATAAAAACCATTACAAAGAGTGAAAATACTATATCGAAAGTACGCTTTACAATCTTATTAATAGGGTCGTGTAAAGCTGTTTTTCGCAGCGATAATACAGGAAAAAGCTCGTAGTAATTCGTGATGAGATTCTTAGAAAATAACTGAGCACTATCAGGAATAAACTTAATAGTCTTACCGTAATTTTCAGAGAAAATAATTAATTTTTTAAGTCTAGCATCCGATACCTCGTTGAGTGAACAGTATATTTCGTCAACAGGATTTTTCTTGATATAATATTTAATATCTTCAATTTTTCCTAATACATCTTCATTTTCAACCGTGTCAGAAAAGTATCCAAGAAATCTATATCCATAATCTGTTCTAGTATCAAAAAGCTTTCGTAACTGTTTAGACTCGGGCGTACAACCTACTATAATAGCAGTCCTAAAGTTACTTCCGGTCATGATTCTGTACTTTTTAAGGTAATAGAATAACAGAAATTTGAATGTTACAATCGCGCACAGAGTTGCCAGCATATATTTTGCGACCGCGTTCCCACTAAAAAAAGCGGACTCGACAAACGGAAAATAAGCAATTACCACTAGCAAGAAAAGTACAGTTTGCTGTGACAGTTTTCTAAGAATTTCTACCGGAGTAGTAAAGCGATAAACTGCATAAAATTTAATAATTATAGCAATAATAAGCCACGCAACAGTTTGATAGGAAGCAAATACAAAGAAATTAAGATTTAGTTCTCGCAGAAAATACATTCCAAAAAGCACTACGATACTTAAATCGAGAACAATACTTATTGGACGAATGTACTTAGAATATCTACCTATTTGTGCTGTAGTCATGTGTTAGTGAATAAAACCTGTAAAATCTTTGTGTTCCTCTTCCTTAAGTTGCTCTTCTGGGAGATTTTTGAAATAGTCGTAGGTAATTTTCATTCCTTCATCTCTTGATACTTTTGCTTGCCAGCCTAAAAGTTCTTTGGCACGAGTGGTATCTGGCTGACGTTGCAAAGGATCATTCATAGGCAACGGATGGTAAACTACTTTTTGTTTTGTACCTGTCAATTTTATAATTTCATCGGCAAAATCTTTAATCGTAATTTCGTCTGGATTACCAATATTTACTGGATATACATAGTCACTATGCAACAATCTAAAAATTCCTTCTACCTGATCATCGACATAACAAAAAGAACGGGTCTGACTACCATCGCCAAAAATAGTAAGATCCTCACCTCTCAACGCTTGACCAATAAAAGCAGGAATTACACGGCCATCATTGAGTCTCATTCTAGGTCCGTATGTATTGAAGATTCGTACAATACGCGTTTCTAGCCCGTGAAAAGTGTGATAGGCCATTGTAATAGATTCTTGAAAACGCTTGGCTTCGTCATATACTCCCCGAGGCCCAATTGTATTCACATTCCCGTAATAATCTTCGGTTTGTGGATGCACAAGTGGATCACCATAAACTTCTGAAGTAGATGCTATAAGAATCCGTGCTTTCTTTACGCGAGCCAAACCTAGGAGATTATGTGTGCCTAGTGATCCTACTTTCAAAGTCTGAATAGGAATTCGCAAATAATCTATAGGACTTGCTGGAGATGCAAAATGTAATATATAATCAAGTTCTCCAGGCACGTTAATAAACTTTGTTATATCGTGGTGGTAAAACTCAAAGTGCTCAAGTTTAAAGAGATGCTCTATATTTTTTAGATTGCCTGTAATCAAATTATCCATGCCAATTACATGATAACCTTCTGCAATAAAGCGGTCACAAAGATGCGAACCTAAGAAGCCCGCAGCCCCAGTGATAAGTATTCTTTTCATCTTTAAAATTTATCTTGCAAGATATAATAAAACCATAATATCATCATACTTTTTGCGGCATTAATTACTTTGATATTCATATAGAATACGAGTAACTGCGCCATTAAGTAATATGATTTATAGGGTAAAATGTGCTTGTAGGTTTATTAGTATTGTTTAAAGAAAGTTAAGGATTTGTAGACCAAAGCGAAGCTGATTTCAGCATGGCTCGTCTAGGAAGTTGCAAAGAAGCGAGTATAAGTTGGGCAAAATCTTCCGACTGCAAAACTTTGTCGGGATTGCCATCTGTAATTCCCAATTCAAGAGACATATCAGATGCAATTGTACTTGGTGTAAGAGTGCAAACTCTTATATTATCTTTTCGAACTTCTTTCATCAATGCTTCAGAAAGACCAATTACGGCAAATTTAGACGCCGAATAAGCAGATGTTCCAGCGTTTCCAGAAAGTCCAGCTGTAGAAGAAACATTTATGATATCGCCTTGATTTTGCTCAATAAGAAATGGCAAAACTTCTCGCGTTACATAATACATTCCCATTACGTTTGTCTGCATAATTTTTGCCCATTGCTCAGCTTCCATTTCTAGAAATTTTCCAAAAGCAGCAATACCAGCATTGTTTACAAGAATATCAACTCCTCCAAGATCTTTTACGATTTGTTGGATTGCAGTTTTTACTTCTTCATGATTTCCAACATCAAATACCGCGTAAGTTGCTTTTACTCCAAGAGCGCGCAATTCTTCTACGGTTTCTTTTAAGCGAGTTTCGTCTCTTCCCGTGATTGCGACATCGATTCCTTCTTTGGCGAAAGCCAGAGCAGTTGCCTTGCCCAATCCTCTACTACCACCAGTAATTATTGCTTTTTTTCCTTGAAGTTTTTCCATAGCTAGTACTTTTTGCATTTATTTGAAGGTGCAAAGTTACAAATAAGAATCTGTGCAATCCAGATTTAAAGTTTCAAATGCCTTACTGCTGTTGAATCTCAGTATGCTTGCTGCTGAATAATCCCGAATTAAAGAGACAGTATAATGCCGTGAAAAAGATTATTCCGCGTTGTCTTGCCAAGAATGATTCGGTTAAGAAAAGACTTATCATCAACACGGCAAAACAAATATGTACAAAATCTCTGCGATGCAAACCGTTGTACAAATTGACGCCTAACATTGTAATGATTAATAAAAATCCAAAGATTCCAAGCTCAGCAAAGAATTGTATGTATTGATTGTGGAAATTTTTGTCGTGGTAGCCTTCATGAGTTTCATTTCCCATAAATATGCTGTGTTGTTTGGCTTTCGCCAAAATTTTTATGTCGGTAGCATTGAGTCCATATCCTGTAAAGAAGATTGGTTCCTCCTGAAGCAATTCAGTGAAAACCCGCACTTGATACACCCGAAAAGCTGTCCCAGGAAAATATTGATTATCGCTGAACTGCTCTGTATTCCAAGCTTCGGCAATACTTACGTTTAACACTCCACCATGCTCAAAATCTTTATTGACCGTACCAGAACTTTCATTCGATTGAAATTCAATCAAGAAGCGATCTCTAATATTTGAAGTAAAAAGAACGACCACTAGTCCTACGGGAATTATCAACAAAAGGATATAACTCTGTTTTCTATTTCTAATCAATATATAAAATTCACGTGCAACTGTAAGAAGTATGAAAATGATGATAATATTTTTTGAAGATAAAAGCAGAATGAATATCGATAGTATCACCAAACATATTCGCTCTGCCCAAGATTTGCTTTTCCTATTTAGAAAATAAAAAAATGCAATTGCCACAAAAACAGATACGTGAATTGCATTGACTTCCTTTGTAACTAGTTCGTGATAAAATAACACTTCTGAATTACCCGAAATAAAGTACCGAATTACAGCTTTTACCAAAAATAAAAAACTGCTAATGCTGACTCCATAACTATAGTATTGCAGGAAATTTTCTTTGCTGTTGCTAGATAATCGAGGCATCAGCATAAATGCAATCGGAATTAATATAATCGGCGCGACCTTGCCCAGCGCTTTGAGAGTTTCGGATGAATCCAACGACCACATTAGCGAAAGCATCATCATAAAATAAATCAAAATTGGCAGAAGTAAAGCAAATTCTAGCTTGAAACTTCCCTTTTTTGAGCTAAGAATTGCAGCAAAAACAAATATTCCTACAGCAAAGCTATTTATCGCATGACCCAAAGGTAATACGAGTAGCATCAGCAGCAGAAAGACAAATGCTTTATTTTGAAGTGTCTCTTTTTTTAGATTCTGAAACGCATTTCTCAAAGAGTTCAAGATACTGTCCATTTATTTTGTCCCAATTAAAATCGTTTTCAATAGCTTGAAAATTATTATTTATCCAACTTAATTTATCGGCTCTCTTCGCAGTATTCAATAAATTCTGAACTTCTTTAGCATTCGAGAAGTAAAATGCATTTTCTTTAAGAACGCCTTTATTAAAGTCATTATTATGAGCAGCAATCAGAGCGTTTGAAGCCATTGCCTCTAGTAGCGAAGGATTTGTACCTCCTACCGAATGTCCGTGGAAATAAAGCTTAGAGTAATTTCTAAGATTATTCAGGTGCTCAAGATTGTAAATTCCCCCTATAAAACGAATAAATGGATATTGCTTAAATTTTGTTTTGAGATATTCTCCGTACTTCGTATCGTGATTCCCTATTACAAGAATTGGCGTTTGATCTTGATCACTGTTAAGAGCGACACCTTCAAGCACCATATCCAGATTGTTTTCTGGCTCAAAACGTGCCATCACCATATTGTAATTTCCAACTTTCACATCATATTCGGTAAGTACTTCTGGATTAGGATCGTAAAAGGCATGAGCTCCATACGCGATATAAGTCGAATCTTTTTTATATTGATTTTTCAAAAATGACTGAATTCCCAAAGAATCCGAAACTAAATAATCACTATTCATCGCTGCAAGCCTTTCGGCAAATTTCAGAAACTGACGCACCTTTGCAGAATATTTAGAACGTTTCCACTCCAAACCATCCATATTAGTGACAATGATAGAATTCTTTGGAAGTAAGAAATACCAAATAGAATTGCTCGTATATCCCAATTGCAGAATAATATCGAAGTTTCGTTTTCTAGAATCCATAATGCAATTATAGTCATAGATAAACTGCCCACAAGTTCCCATTTTATGTTCGGGATCATTCTGATGAATTATCTCTACACCATGAAAATCCTTTTCTTGATAAGGATGGTTATGTGAATTATAAACAGAGACTTCATGTCCTTGCTGCACTAGATATACCGAAAAAAACTCGGCGAATTGCTCAAAACCTCCGTAGTAGTTAGGAACACCTCTGGTTCCTAATATTGCTATCTTCATATATTTTCTCTGCCGTAACCACGACCTTTAATGGCTATTTCTCAATTAATTCTTCGAAAATTCTTTCAAAATTCTCTGTGTTTTTCTTCATTGTAAATGTCGAAAAAACTCGTTCTTTTCCTGCTTTACCTAAACGCTGTTGCAAATTTTTGTCTACAATAACTTTCTCCAAATATTCTGCCAGCGAATCTGCATTATTATTTTTAAATAAAAATCCTGTTTCTCCGTGGACAACAATTTCTGTAAGTCCACCGTGATCTGCCGCTATTACTGGTTTTGAATTCAGCATTGCTTCAATTGCAACCATCCCAAAAGGTTCCGGCTCTGTGGAAGGTACCGCAGCAATATCGATTGAAGCCCAAAAATCATTAATATTTTTTTGAAAAGGTAGTATTACAACGCGCGCTTCGAGTTTAAATTCTATAACTCTTGCAACTAAATCCTTTTCAAAAAACTCTTGGTTAGGCGGAGCTGAACCTAGGTATACCAACTTAGAGTCTGGATATTCTACTGCGATTTTATTAAATGCTTCTAAAAGAAGTTGCTGTCCTTTCCAGCTATTAATTCGGCCCACGAGCCCAATAACTGTTTGTTCTTTGCTAACATTGAAAAACTTATTTCTAATGTTCTCAATTGTTTCGGCAGAGACATCTTCGTACTTTGAAACATCAAGTCCATTCCATATAAGATCTGACTTTGCCGCTAACTTTTCATTTCCTTCTATCCAAAAATTCATAGTTTCTTTAGAGACGTAAGTTGCTTTGGAATTAGCGTCAGAGCTAAGCAATTTCTTAAATGCTTTATTTATAAATTTTGGTTTTGCTAATATCTCCTGTACATGCCATAGATGTTTGATATCGAATTTTCTGGCAAATAATAAACCGATTAATACCGCCAACGTATGAGAGTAAACTAAACTGAAATTATATTTATAATGTAAATCTGTCAACGTCTTCATTCCATTTTGATACTCCTTTGCAAACTTGATAAGACCAGCAGGCGTAAACATTTTGCGATACAACTTAAGAACAGGTGCTATGATGAACGTGATGTCATTTTTCCGGAGTTCGTCTGTAAGAGGTCCTTCAAAGGGTAACACAATTATAGGGTTGTATTTTGTCTTGTCCAAACTGCATATTAACATAAGTATGGTTTTGTCTGATCCATATAACTCAGCTGACTGATGCAGGAATAGAATGTTTTTCATTATCGATTAGATATTTGCGATAGGCAATTAGGAGCCCAATTAGAATGGATTTTGTTTCAGTTAGATTATAAAAGCCCAAAAATACCCAATTGGAAATAAATAGAAATATTCCTGTTCCTATAAAGAGCAAATTAATGATTCGTACTTGAGGGTTGCTGCTCTTCCTGTTAATAAAAAAATAAATAATAGTATACAAATACACAAATATTCCGACAAGTCCAGATTTCAAGAACACGATCATAAAACCATTATGAAGAATTGAAATAAAACGAAGACGCATATCGCCAAGATATACATATTGTTTTAAATCTATTTTTGATCCGAGACCTCGGCCAAAAAGTACAGCCATCGTACCATCTGAAGTAACTTGTCTAATAGTTTGGATATTTTCGTAGGAACGATAATTGTCATTAAAATCTGCATAATCCTTTCGGTTTATATGCGTTTTAAAAGGCTCTAAGGGTGCAACTTTTATCTTATACAGAAATCCTTCAAAACCTTGTGCAGAACGACGAGGATTTGAATCTACCACAGCCGAATAGGCAACTATTCCAGTTATAAGAAGAGTTGAGAAGATCATGATAGATTTCCTATTTACCGCAAATAATCCCTTAAGAGCCAGATATAAAATTAAAATTTGAATAAAATTGGTACGCGAAAGATACATTAGGGCAGAAAATCCTACAATTGCCGTCAAGATATATAGTTTCTTTTTCGAATATTCTAATCCAAATTCTTTGTAAAAGATCAAAATGAGAAACACATATATTTCGTAGTCACTAAAGTAGCCAGAGTAAAATCTAAGGTCGGCAACGGAACGTGCATGGTGAATAAAAATTGCAGAGAAGATGGTATAAATGTGACAAATAGCAATAAATACACCTGTATTTACAACCATATTTAATGCAGACTTCTGATTGTATTTGAATAATTGGTATCCAGCCAAAAATCCAATGACGGGTTTTGATAAATATGTAATATCTCGGAAAGCAAAGTATATTTCTGTGTTTTTATATCGGAAGTAGGATAAAAAGGCAATAATTAAAATTATAATATAAGGGACGATTATCTTTATAATTTCAAACGAATACTTCTTTTGAAGCGTTAGCACCAAAGTTAGTGACCAGATAAAAAAAGTCGATTCAAAATTCCCTAAATATGGGACTGCGATACAAGCGACATACAGTAGCTGCCAAAGATATTTGAAGGAACTTTTAATTTCATTTAGACAATTGCTTTTAAAACTTTTGCAGGAATGCCACCGATTACAGAATTTGCTGGAAAAACTCCGTTGACAACAGCGCCTGCTGCCACTACCGAATTGTCGCCAACAACGCAACCATCAAGAAAGGTAACCTTCGCCCCTACCCAAACATTATTGCCCACCACTATTCCTTTTGAATTTACACCTTGCTCCCGTATTAGTTTCGAAGTATCAGCAAAATTATGGTTTTCTGAATGAAAGCTAACATATGACCCCATAATGACATCCTTGCCAATCGTGATACCACCAGTTGCTCCAAAATGACAAAAATCACCAACAGCCGAGTTATTTCCCATAACCAGACCTTTGCCGTAAGTGGCAAGATGACTTGTAGACAGGAGTTTTGAATACATTCCAATTTTTGAATTATTGCCAAGTATGATTTTTCTGGAAGCATATCCGTCGAGAATACAATGTGACTCTATTGTAACGTTACTGCCAAAACTGAAATTTGATTTATTTAGAACCTTTACATTAGAACCCAAAAACACCTTTTTGCGCAAAAAAAGAATTCCGCGTATCAACATAAACAGCCTTGCCTGGAAAGTATAAAGAATTAAACCGTCCGGAATATTTGAATCTATTTCGTACGTTTTTCCTCTCTTATGCAAGATGTTTTGCAGCGTCCTTTTGAGCATTATTCTAGATGAATTTATAATGAAATTATTGCAGTTCCCTACTACTGTTCTTTGTACAGCAGCACAAAATACAGATATGCAAAGCTAATTATTAATTCAGAAATAATTATTGCCCAAATAACGGCAAATAAATCATAATAGAGCAGCGAAAAGCTTACGAAAAACAAAATTAGAATTGTTTGCACAAATGAAATTCGGACATAAACTTTGTTATGATTCATTGCCAATAATAATTGTTTAAGTGGAATTTGCAACGCTTGTATTGCAGGGATTAGAAGTCCTAAAAGTAATAGAGCGGTGATTTTTTGACTGTCTGCCTTTGTAAAATAATGAATTATCTCATCTCTGAAAATTGCAATTACAATTAAACAACAGAAAACAAAAAGAGCATTAATACCGTTTGCTACCGACCAATATTTAATAGTTCGCTTATACCCATCTGTTAAGGCATAGCAGATTTTTGGATACAGAAAATTGAATGACAATAAGATATAAGTTCGGAAAATCCCGACAATTTGCTCGACAACTTTGTATTGACCAGCTAGCACATTGCTACCCAACCAACCAATAAGCATAACAGGCAAATACATTTGTAAGGAAGTAAAGAGCTGTGAACTGAAGAGTGCAAAGTTTTGAACTATATATTTTTTGGCCGACACAAAATTCTTTGTCAGCAGTTTAAATTTATAATGTGCATGAAGATAAATAAGCATTCCGACATTCGCAATTATGGCGCCTAAACCCAAATAGAGATTTACAAATATATAATCTGATTCCTCTCGAATAAATAGAAAGACAAAGACAAGAAAAATCGATTTTGAAATTATATTGACTATCGTAATCAATTTATAATTTTCGACACCTTGCAAAAACCAAACTGGATTAACGACTTGACCAACAAGAATGCTTAATGTAAATATATAAAGGAGAAACTCATTTTTGAAATATGGAATGGTAAAGAATATAATGCTGCACAATCCCACAATGATTAGCAGCATCATAATTTTTGCAAGCTGTGTGGTCGAAAATATTTCGGAGACCGTTACTTTATCATCTCTTTGTATCGAAATTTCTCTAACTGAAATGATCTCACTTCCATAATCGATAAAAACGATTAAGAAGAACGCTAGAGACATCGCAACGCCAATCTTACCGTAGTTTTCTATGCCACAGATAGAAATGATAAATGGCATCACAAGAATGGGTGTCACCAGATTAAAAGCTTGACCAAATCCATAAATAGACAAATCGCTAAGCTTTTTGCTTCGGTATAGAATTCTGATTTTTGCTCTTATCATTTTCTAGTGTTGTTTCTGCAAAGTTCGCCTACTTTGGTCTATTGTGGATAGAGAATTTTATGAATTTCTTGCGATATTTTTCTAGATGATAATTCGGTGCAGTTTTACTTTGGTTTTAAATCGTATGGGCAACTACTTTGTAATCCAAAGAAACTGCGAAGATTGTAAGATTTCCGATTAGACGTATTTAAATAGAAGATTTCGCATTTTTAAATAACGATTAAGGGTTGGGAAAATTTAAAGCTCCAACCCTTGATTATATTTTCTAATTCTCATTTTGCAATTCCAGACTGCATTGTCATCTGTTGCAACTTAAGTATCAAATTTTCATTTGGATATAATATTGGTCCCACAACTTGAGATTCATTAAGTTTTTTAAGTTGCGTAGTGCCTTCAATACGTGTAGCACTTTCGGCTGTAGGATAAAAGTAATTAAATACATCCGAACCCATCATTTCAACTTTCTGATCAAAATAAGTTATTTTAATAGATGAAATATTAATAGGCGATTGACCTACATTTTCACCATAGCCCAAGTCAATTCGAAGCGCGGTTGGGGTTACATTATCTGGAAGATTGAAATATACATCTTGTACAGCATCATTTCCCTTAACGGCTTTCCAAATGGAATTTTCTTCGGTGAAATTTAACGAACCATCTTCTGTATAATATAAGTGTATATTATCATCTTTTTTCACAATAAGATCTAAGTAGATTTCAAAGAATTCTTTTTCAGTTGATTTAGCTTCTTGTATTTCGTCTTTCATTTTAGAATCTTTACATGAGATTAAAACGAATGAACATAGTAGAAATGCAGCGAGTTTCTTCTTCATAATGGTTGAATTATTAGCCGAAAATACCACTTAAAATTAATTGATGGTTTCATTTTCTTGTTTTTTTTATCTCTGACTTTCAAAAACTACTATCTGGTTTGCTCCCAGAAAGGTTCAGTCTAAGAGGTTGTTAAATTATTTACTTTTAAATTCTCTTGCATATACATTGTAACCGTCGAAGCTTTCCACAATATCAAAGTGTGTTTCTAAATAACTTTGCGTTTCTGGCGTCATAATAAAAGCTCCCATATCTGCATTAATATACCAAAATGATTTGATTTTACTTGAATCAGTTTCCATATCTGAAACTAATTTTTCTAGCGATTCTATCTGCGTAAGCTCTATTTTTTTTTCATCCACCATAGCAAGATTATTAAGCCAAATACTCAAATTAGTATAAACTGGATTATCGTCAGTATTTTTATTAATAACATATTCTGTTAGATGCCTATACTCTGTATTGCGGGGTCGTTGATAAAAATTGTGCACAACGAACAAATTTACCAGCATAAAGATACTCAAAGTAGCTATTGTCGCGTACTGTACAATCCTACTAGAAATAAAAGAAATACTAGCGGCAAACACTAGGATTAAAAGTGGCAGCAAGCTTATAAAATATCGATGAAGTAATACTGAAGTTTCTAAATATGATTTGATGTACATCACAATTAAGAATAATAAGAGCCACGGTAAGAGAATCGTAAAACCAAAAGTAATTTTATTAGTTATAAGCTCTTCATAGCTTTTCAAGTTCTTCTCGCTAAATAATTTGACCATAAAGAAGATAATCAATAGTAGACATATGAAGTTTATTATATTGGAATGACCTAAAAACTCATTAAAGATCATTCCAACAGATTCATTTGTAGGAGGAGCAATCCAGCCTGATTGGAACCCCAGTAATGTAGTAAGTTTGAAATAATTTGGAATAAAGAATACAAAACCTATTGCAGCTGCAATTAGTAGATTTTTGAAGTAGGCAAATTTAAATTCCTTACTAACAAAAAGCCAATAAAATATTAGAATAATACCTTGAGATCCTACATTTAGGATTCCGTAGAAACTAGTATTTAATAATAAGCCCGCAGCAAGTCCATAAAAAATAGCGTTCTTTGTGGTCGGATTTTTTATGTAAATAGCCAAATAATAAAAAGATATTACAGTAAATAACATGTACAAAGCATATGGTCTTGCATCCTGCGAAATCAAAATTGCAAACTGATTGAGTGCTAATAGAATTGCTGCAATATATCCAGCTTTTTTATCATAAAGAACCTTCCCTAACTTAAAAATCCAGTATACACTGGCTATACCTACAACTGCAGAAAAAATCCTTCCTGTAAGATTAGAATAGGAAATAGCATGCAACACTTTCATTATAAGAAAGTAGATGTATGGAAATCCTTCTTTTAAATTCACATCAGTAATGACCGTTCTGAACGAGCTGTTTGGATTGGTATTCGATAAAGTTGAAATTTCATCTGCCCACGCACTTTGATGCCCTAAATGGTACAATCTAAGAATCGTGGCTAGCAGAATAATTCCAATTAGCCAAATATTGTCCTTTAAAAATTCAACTGTTTTCATATTAATCGATCTTTTCTAATGGTTTGTGTAGTAACAAACATCTCTTTGCTTTATTGTAGATGTGATTTCTATTTTAAAGAATTAAATGCTCGTAAATATTTTAAAGTGCAAAAAATCCTATTATTTATAAAATTTAAAATTCCAACAATACGTCAATTATTTGCTGAGGATTCAATTCATAATACATCGGAAGTCGCAAAAGGCAGTTTGTAAAATGTTCAGTTTCCGATAAAATTTCACCTTCATATTTAGATTCGTAAAAAGGACTCTCGTGCAGACTTATATAATGAAAAACAGCTAAAATATCGTTCTCTTTAAGATGTTGAATTAAGGCAGTACGCTGATCTAAATCTTTACAGACCAGATAAAACATGTGAGCGTTATTAGTTGCGTAGTTAGGAAGGCGAGGAAGCTTAATTTCATTTTTGACCGCCCAATCTTTTAATTGATCATAGTACTCATTCCAGTGGCTTTTTCTGCCTGATTGAATTTTTGCTAAATTCTCTAATTGTGCCCAAAGGAATGCTGCTATAATTTCTGATGGTAGAAAAGAACTTCCAATATCTACCCAACCGTATTTGTCCACTTCACCTCTAAAAAATGAAGAACGATTGGTACCTTTTTCCCAGATTATTTCGGCTCTATTAGAAAACTGCACATCATTTATAGCTAATAATCCACCTTCGCCCGAAATAATATTTTTTGTTTCATGAAAAGAGAATGCTGCCAAGTGTCCAATAGATCCAAGTGGTTGTTTACCGTTTTTTCCTGTATAAAAACTATCAATGGCTTGAGCGGCATCTTCAATAACATAGAGATTATACTTATCTGCAAGTGCCATTAACGTATCCATTTCACATGCAACTCCTGCATAATGTACTGGTACAATTGCTTTTGTTTTTGATGTGATAAGTGACTCAATTTTGGTCTCATCCATATTTGGATGATTAGGCTTACTATCTGCGAAGATGATTTTGGCTCCACGAAGCACGAAAGCATTGGCAGTTGATACAAATGTATAAGATGGCATAATTACCTCATCACCTTCTTTAATATCAATTAAGATCGCAGCCATTTCAAGCGCATCTGTACAAGAAGTTGTCAATAAGCATTTCTTAAAATTATAACGTTCTTCAAAAAACTTCTGGCACAACTGCGTGTACTTGCCGTTACCTGAGATCTTTCCGGATTTCACAGCATCTTCTATGTATAAAGTTTCTTTACCAGTTAAATATGGTTTATTAAATGGAATCATTATCTAATTTTTTTTATAGGATTACCAACGTACAAACCGCTGACTTTTATATCATTTATTACAACTGCTCCAGCCCCTGTCTGAGTCTCTGCAACAATTGATAAAGTATCACTTATTGTAGTATTTATTCCGAAAAAACATCTTTCTCTAGTTGTCACAAATCCTGCAATAGCTACACGCGGTGCCAAAAAAGAATGTGCACCAATTGTACAATCGTGAGCAATTGTACAAGAAAGATTTAGTATAGAATTTGGTGCTACATAAGTATTTGCATCAATGCAGCAACAAGGATAAATTATTACTCCTTCGCCAATCTCTGCAGTCTGATCGATATAACTAGAGGAATGCAGTAGTCTTCCAAAAGGAACTTTGCCGTCAAATTTTCCAAAAAGTTCTTGACGAATATTTAGATGTTTATAACCAATACCAATCAATAATTCGTGGAATTCATTATTTTGATAGTGTTTTATTACAGAATCTGTCCTGCCCAGAACTTTAAATCCATTGACAGTATTCTCTTCTACAACGTCGTCAAAAAAAACGATTTCACCATAATGATCGTCAGAAATTGCGAGGTGTGCAATCTGTAAACCTAAATGTCCGGCACCAATAATTCCCAATATTTTACTCATAAATATCCTTGATTATAAAATTTGGGCGACCTTGAACTTGACGAAATATCTTGTAAATATAAATTCCAATAATTCCCAAAAAGGTTGAAATTATTCCCAAAATAAATACATTTATTGCAATGATAGACGTCCATCCTAATTCTACCTCATCTTGATGAACAAACTTCTGAATTATAAGATAGATTATAAAAACAAAACTGAAAAGTGATATTGAAAGTCCAAAATAGAACAACCATTCTAGCGGCTTCCCTGAAAATGACGTTATAGCTTGCAGCATTAGCTGTGCACGTTTTCTTGTAGAATAAGTACTTTTCCCTTCTCTCAAGCCTTTTTTGACAGGAATCCCTTTCTGATTATATCCAACCCAATACATCATACCACCAATGAAAACATTGGCATCTTGCATCCTGAGTAGTGAATCTACATAATCTCTACGCATAAGACGTTCAGTAACAATATTATGTGGAATTTTGGTGTCTGATAACCTATTTAGCATTAGCCAAAAAATACTGCCGCTAATTTTTTCAAAACTTTTTCCTTTTCTCTCCTCTTGATATCCATACACAACATCAAGGGAAGCATCAGTTTTGATCTCATTGTAATACTCAACCAAAACTGAAGGTGGTGTCTCTAAATCGTTGTCTATCAAAAAAATTAAATCATACTTTGCGTGTGATAATCCAGCTTGAATAGCATAGTGATGACCAAAATTTCTAGATAAATCAATAACTTTTATTTGTGGAATTTCTGCTTTTCGCTCTAGTAAATATTCTAAAGAGTCATCTGGAGAACCATCATTTACAAATATCAATTCATATTCAGAACAACCAATTTCTTGTATTGCTTCCTGGATTTGAACTAAAAAGGATTCTAAAAATCTTTTAGAGCGATATAAAGTTGTAACAACTGATAGTTTCATAATAATTCAATTCTTTCAGTAGATCGATATATTAGATAACCGGATCTATCATTGCTATTCGTAATATTTACCAAAGTCGTATTCTGAATTTCCTTTTCAACTTCAAAAGAATTCGTTTTCTCAAAAATTTCAAGAATATTCTCTGTCTCTTTAGATAGAAAATATACTCCTGCAGAATCCTGCAAGTTTTGTACAGGAACTTCAAAAGAGTTAAGAGCTACGTCAATAACTGCTTTTAAAAAATCATAACCTGTGGAAAGTGGCACTAAGTGCGAGCCAATAAAATCTCCACCCATTCTTGCGCCTACTTCAATTGCATAAATTTCGCCAGATTCAGTAATCTTAAATTCCGAATGTCCAGCACCATATTTTATGTCTAACGCATTTAGTGCTTTTATAGTTTCCTCGCGAATTTTTACTTGAATAGATTCCGATAATTTTGAAGGTTGATGATGTGCCAACTCCACAAAGTGTGGTGCTTCGGTAGTAATTTTATCAGTAATTGCAAGTATATAATGCTTCCCTTGCCAAGAAATACTTTCTACGCTTACTTCTTTCCCTTCAATATAATCCTCAATAATGGCTGTATTTGTAATTGATTCAGAAATGGCTTCATTAACTGCATCGGACAATTTAGAGAATTCATCAACCTTTGCTACACCGCGACTTCCTGACCGGTCTACAGGTTTTACAATTACTGGAAACGTGTATTCGTTAGCTAAATCTTCAACTGTATTAATCTCCTGAAAATTCGGGATTTTTACGCCGTATTGCCTAAAAGCTTTGCGCATTACAACTTTATTTGTAGATGCAAGAGCACTTTGCACGCTGTTTCCAACAAGTTTTAAACTTTGTGCAATATAGCTCACTGTTGGTACAGAAATATCAGTGGCGACAGTGGCAATACCGTCAATTCCTATCTCACGACACACATCTAAAATTTCCTCCTTGTCAAGAACTGAGATCGGATAAAAATAGTCAGCAAATTCCTTACAAACTGCTCCTTCTCCCCACGCAAAACAGTGCGTCTCCACACCCATTTCGGTAGCCTTTTTTATTAAAGGTAGTTGTAAATAGCTTGCGCCTAGAACTGCTAATTTTTTCATTTTATGCTATCTGGTAAATTTGCAAATAATTAATGTTCTTATTTTTGAAAGAGATTTTTAATTTTTCTAGTATCCAACACACTATATTTTGGTCTTTCCGCTGGCGTAGGATATGCTGACGACGGTATTGGCTCAACAATAATTTTTTTAGTATTATCTTCAAATATCTTCTTTGCAAATTCATACCAACTACATTTCCAATCATCTGAATAATTATAAATTCCATAATTAGCATCAGAAGAATTCTCAGCATCTTTCTGTATGATTTTTAATATCGCTTCCGCTAAATTTACTGCGTTTGTAGGACATCCAATTTGATCGTCTACCACCGAAATTTTATCTCTATCGGCTGAAAGTCTCAACATCGTTTTATAGAAGTTAGAACCAAAGTCCGAATAAACCCACGACGTCCTGATAATGTAATGTCTTTTGGCGAAAGCCTGAACAAACTTCTCTCCTTGCAATTTAGTCTCACCATAAACACCCAAAGGATTCGTAGCATCGCTCTCTAAATAAGGACTCCTTGAAGTACCATCAAACACAAAATCTGTAGAGATATGAATTAGAACGCAATTGTATTTAGTTGAAATTTCGGCGAGATTCTTAGCTCCATCTGCATTAATAGCAAAAGCTTTTCCGGGTTCAGATTCCGCTTTATCAACGGCAGTATAAGCCGCAGCATTTATGCAATAATCAGGTTTAAAAGAGGCAAAAGCTTTCTCTACAGCTTCAACCGAAGTTATATCACAGTCTTTCGAATCAAAAAAGTAAAAATCCATTTCTGGAAATTTCTCTTGAATGCTTTGTATCGACTGTCCAAGCTGTCCTGCAGCACCAAAAACTACTACTACCATATCTGCAAAGCATTTGAAAACGACGGCAATTGCTGATCTTTCTCAGAAATAATTAGATTCTGCTGTTGCAAATGCCAATCAATAGCAAGACTTACATCATTATAAATTATTCCCCCTTCTGAAGCTTTATTATAATAATTATCACATTTATAAAAAAATATCGCCGACTCGCTCAAAACAAGAAAACCGTGTGCAAATCCTTTTGGAACAAAAAGCTGTTTGTTATTTTCTTCTGAAAGAATGATGCTAAAATGTTGTCCATAACTAGTTGATTCTGGCCTGATATCTACAGCGACATCAAGGACTTCTCCAGAAAGTACACGTACCAACTTTGCTTGTGAATGCTCGCCCCGTTGATAGTGCAATCCTCTCAACACGCCTTGAGTAGAAAATGATTGATTGTCTTGAACGAAAAGTACTTCTTGATTTACGCCTTCTTGAAAAGTCTTTTCATTAAAACTTTCCATGAAATAGCCGCGTTCATCATTTAGTACAGTTGGCTCAATTACGTAACAACCATCAAGGTTTGTAGGAGTGAATTTCATTTTTTTATTAATCTATAATATTTAGTAAATGCGATCCGTAACCGCTTTTTAATAATGGTTGCGCCAATTCCAATAATTGTCTAAATAAAGGCAAATCATGAGGACTAGATATAATTAAGATTTCTCTAATTCCTGCCTAAATCAGTGATGATAATGGTAGTAAATCATAGGTTTGTCATAAATTGGCGTCAATTGCTTACTCACTGCAAGAGTAAGTGGATGCAATCTTGTGCCTGAACCTCCAGCTAATATTATTCCTTTCATACCGTAGTTGTTGCGTATTTTAACTTCTGACGATAATAAAATTTCTTGAAACCCACGATAACAGAAAATATCAAAATGAAAATTAGCGGTAGTAATAACTTCATCATCCCGCTAGTAGCAGATTTCTCCTTCATATTTGACATAATATAACTTTCTTTGATAATCTTGTCGTAAAGCATCAAATTGATTCGATTATCTTCCTGTCTTTCTATTAATATATTTTTCGAATAAATTACGTCGTTAAGCTGCGATTTTTCGGTGTAAACGACCATTCCGCTCGACGGTTTCCCAGATTCTGAATTTTGAACAGATGTGCTAAGAATATTGTCAATTTCTGTCAAAGTTCTATTATTTGCTGCTATTTTGATTTCCAAATTATTGCGAAATTCCTTCTGCATTTTTTCATAAAACGGACTGTCATTTAAAAAATTAAGAAGTTCAGCTATCACACCACTTTCTGTAATTGGATTTACTGTCGAAAATAATATTTGATGATACTTATAATTTCTAGCAGTGATTTTATCTTCCATCACCTGCTGAATACTTGCGCCCTCAGACAACAAAGTCAATGTTTTGAAATAAATATCTTCTTGCTTAGCAAATTTGTAAATATCTACAATAGGTTCAATCTTGATTTTTCTAATCGCTGTAGGATTTGAAAATCCTGCATTCTTCAGAAAAACAGTATCATTTGCAATAATTTTTGATTGCAGCAAGTCAATTTTCGAATATAAATACTCAACACTTTCAAAATTAGGAGTAACTGTAAGTTTATGATTATATTTACTTCCAGCGGAATCCAAATAAATTCCTAACGCAAAACCTATAATTAAGAGTACCGTTACTAGAATTATATTACGAATTATAAATTGAATACTTTTAAAAACAATACCGCCGATACCTGACATTGAATTGCCAACGCCTCGTGAGAAATTGGAGAAATCTATTTCATCTCGTTTTGGGCCATTCGTTGAATCTATATTCATAACTTAGTATTATTATTAAAAATTTGTTCTAATATTTTGATTGTAATCAAATAGGTAGGCTTCACTCCCGTGCTTCCCAAACCTCCCGAAGCCAATGTACTTCCTGTCTCCAATGGATTATCTGATGCATAATACGCATAGCGAACTTTGACATCTGGATTGATACTTTTTCTAATTTTTGAAGCAGATTGAATTGCTTTTTGATAGTGTGATCCTTCCATCTCTAGACCAACAACGCCCCAAGTAGATTTGTGAAAAAAGCTCAATAAATCTCTATTCTGAAGTGATGTCCCTAAAACTGTAACCATCGCCCCTGCTGAAACTGGAATTCCATTTCCGTCAAACATTTCGGCAGTTAACTCATTATCAAAAGGATAATTATCTCCAGTTCCTTCGTTTATATGCGCCGACGGAATCATAATATCGCCTTTTCCTCCTTCTAATATTCCTGCTTTTCCCATTATCGAAACCGAAGCAACATTAAGATGAATTTTCTCTTCATCCTTTACTTCCTGATATGGCTTCAACAATTCATCAATAGTTTCATAAGCCTGCTCTCCAAAAGCATAATCCATCACGACCAAAACTGGCATCATATCTTCTGGCGATGTATTTGCAAAAGCTGATTTATTCCATTCTATTTTGGAAGTATCAAAAATCTGTACGTCAATATTTGTTCCTGAACTATCTGGTATAAATAGCATTCCCTGCTGCTTTGCTACAGCTTCAACTTTATTTCTCAACTCTGATGCATTATTCATGCTCAACTCTTCATAAATAAAGTAAGGATTGTTGTCTTTTGCCTTGTCTGGTAATACTTGTGATGCAAAAACCGAATTCATCACCGAATGCATATTTGCACTTATGATGTGAATTGGTCGATGCAGCAAGTTATATTCTTTAAGAACACGTTTTATATTATTTGCCCAAATTTCACCATGAATATGATGTCCTAAACGCTCACGTAAGACGGGGCTGAAAGTAATTGTGCGCTTATTATTTTCTAATGTTTCTTCGATGGCAAGTTTTCCTAACCAGTAGATAACATGTAAAAAGCGGTCGGGAGTTTCTGCTGTCGCAAAAGAGATATAGATATCCGAAACCTCAGCAAATGTGCGACCTAATATATTTGTAACATGCGAAATCGATTTTTCCTTTTCTGATTGTGTCAGTTTTCTATTCAGCGAAACAGCATATTCCAACTTCTGCCAGTCGCGTGAAAGTTCACCACTTTCGTCCAGAAGAACTTTGTTTTTTATCTTGTGAGATTCAATAAATATAAATGTAAGATGCGTTAGAATATCATAGATATCAGAACGACCACGAGTAATCTCAACATTCATCTGTTCCTGATCTATTCTGTAGCAATTTCTGCGACGCTTAGGTGGAATAATTGCCTTAAAGTGAGATCGTGAATAACCCTCTTCCGATGTAAGATTTATAAATCTGCATTCTTCAATTCCTATAGGAAGGCGTTCAATTACATACAAAAGACCATTTAATTCGACCTTTTCATCCGCAATAGTTCCGTATATTTCTGGTCTTAACGCTAGCAAAGCTTCTCGAAGCGTTTCACCGGAAACTCCCATTGGCTTATAAAAACCTCTGTTGAACAGGTGGCGCATGGTTATATACAATTTCTCAACAGCACTGGATGATTCCTGAGCTCTCGATCTTATAATATTTTTGACTTCAATCATATTTTTTTATTCCTAATTCTTGTACGCGCAAATTTAGCTTTTTAATTTTAGTAAATACCCTCCTATTTTTGTGCAGTTTCCTGCAAAATTTATAAAGACAAAACGTTCTACTTTACTTCTGAAATTATAATATAAACTGCTGTAATTCATTTGCAATTTTCCTGTCGTTGCTTAGACGAGGAAGCTTATTCTGCCCTCCTAATTTTCCAATTGATTTCATATAATTCTGAAAAGCCTCTTTTTGCAGTGGTGTAATTTTCAATGGTTGCAGGACACTTCCGTTAATAAGATCTTTATAATAATCATTCTGTTTTTGCATTGCCAAATCAAGTTTTGAAGATAAGATTTCCAAATCCTTTACTTCTCCTTCAAATTCTATAAACCATTCGTGATATGGAAGTCCCACAGCATCTTCGATTTGAGGTGCCACAGTAAATTCTGAAACCGTGAAATTTGTGTTTTGAACAGCTTCTTGAATCGCTGCTTCTACTTCTTTGCCAATGACGTGTTCTCCAAAGGCAGAAATAAAATGTTTAATTCGACCAGAAACCACAACACGATACGGTTTCAATGACACAAACTGAACTGTATCACCCATATTATAAGCCCATAATCCTGCATTTGTCGAAATTATTAGAACATAATTCACATTTAATTCTACTTCTCCAATTGTCAATCTCGGAGGATTTTTATCGAAATATTTTACGGATTCAATAAATTCATAGAAGATTCCTGAATTTAAAAGTAGCAACATCCCTTTTTCTTTTTGTGAATCTTGATAAGCAAAGAAACCTTCGGACGCTGGAAATAATTCGATGCTATCTACGCTTCTACCAATAAGACTTTCAAATTTTGCACGATACGGTTCGTAGTTTACACCTCCGTAGATAAAGAGACTGAAATTTTTAAACAGATCGCCAACATCTTTTCCACTTTTCTTTTTAAGTTTCTCAAAATACATCTGCACCCAAGGCGGTATGCCTGAAATCACTGACATATCTTCATTTATCGTTTCATCAACAATCGCATCTACTTTTTGCTCCCAGTCATCTATACAATTTACTTTAAGAGAAGGCATTCTATTTTTCTGAAGGTATTTTGGTACAAAATGTGCGACAATTCCAGACAGTCTGCCGAAATTAATTCCGTTTTTTTCTTCTAGAATTGGACTTCCTTGAAGAAAAATCATCTTACCATCAACAAAAGCAGCTTTTCCGGTCTCATAAATATAATGTAAGATTGCATCTCGCGCCGCTTCGATATGATACGGCATAGATTCCTTGGTAAGTGGAATATATTTGGCACCCGAAGTTGTTCCTGAAGTTTTTGCAAAATACAATGGTTTTCCCGGCCACAAAACATTCTCTTCTCCTTTAACTACCTTTTCTATATAAGGTTTTAAATCTTCATAATCTCGAACTGGCACATACTTTTTAAAATCCAGTCCATTCTGAATTTTATCAAAATGATGATCTTTTCCAAATTCTGTATTTCTAGCGGCAGCAATCAGCGAATGAAATACTTTTTGCTGCGTTTGCACAGGATTATTTGCCCAATTTTGAGTTTTCCTGTAAATAATTCCTGAAAATATTTTGGCTGCTAATGATTTTATTGACATAATCGATTATTCAAAAATTATAAATTTTGATGGATCAATCGGATGACCATCTTTAAACAACTCAAAATGCAGTTGACTATTAGATGATTCTTGACCTCCACTTCCCGCTAATGCAATAACTTCTCCAGTTTTTACAATATCTCCTTGTTCTTTTGTGAGTGATGCCGCGTGCTTATAGATCGAAACATATCCATAATTATGACGCAAAATAATCACATTTCCATTGCTTGGAGTCCATTCCGCAAATAAAACATTTCCGTTGTAGACCGCTTTAATCGGAGTATTTTTGGCAACAGCCACATCAACACCATAATGCTTTTCTTTAGCGTTAAACTTTGAAGTCACAACACCCTTAACCGGCGGAAATAATACAATACTTACTTTGGCTTTAGCCCTATCAAAAAGATTAAATTTATCTTCTTTGGCAACTTTCTCTCTTAATTTAATTTCATCTTCGCTAGGTTTTAAATCGATGTCGACTACTTTCTGTTCATCAGAAATAAGCGAATCCTTATTAAATTTATTGATCTCAACTTCTCCTAATAATGCCTTTTTGATTGATGAAATATAAGCTTCATTGCGTTGTAGAGCAACTTCTAGCGAATCTGACTTTATTGCAAGTTGAGTCGCATTCCTTTTTAAATCTGCGGAAGCATATCCTGGAATAAATTCTCGTAGTGGAGTAAATGCAATAATTATGGTTGTAATAAAGATTAAAAATATAGCACCGAGAGTAGCGAAAACAAAGACATTCATCAAGGTCAGTCTTAGAGAAAAAATTTCCTCAAACGTCTCTTCATTAAGTATTATAAATCGGTTTTTGGTAAATAAACGCTTCTTTATTTTGTTGCGTTTAAATCTTTTCTTTGGCATTTGTCGTATTTAGTAAGCAAATATAACAATTTAGCAAACTTGTAGAGTGAGTTAGGTTTTGAAAATCTCAATAAATTTAATTAGCTGTGGCACTTAAATTTCAATAATTAACAAGGAAGAGAGATTATTCCAAAATTTTCTATTTACATTTGTGCTATTAAAACCGGATAAAAAATGAATACATTATCAATATTTTTAGGAGTTATTGGTGCACCACAAATTATTTTGATTGTGGTAATTCTATTATTGCTTTTCGGAGGTAAAAAAATCCCTGAATTAATGCGAGGATTGGGTTCTGGAATCAAAGAATTTAAAGATGCTTCAAAAGAAGAGCCAAAAGATCCGATAATTAAAAAAGAAGAGGAAACGAAACTTTAATAATGTATATCCGTAACTAATCATAATTCTGTATATTTGTTTGGTAATAAACTGATTGAGATGAATATTTTTAGTTTTGGAGTAGAATTTAGTAGTGAAGAGGATTGTATCGCACATTT
>JBBSRP010000002.1:0-37998 GCA_038242935.1 Flavobacteriales bacterium | reverse complement strand
TAAAATAAAACGCAAGAATCTACAACTTTACCTCGATGAGTTTGTATATAAATTAAATCGAAGGTATTTTGGAGAAAAATTATTCGACAGGCTAGTGATAGCAAGCATTACAGGAGTATGATGTAAAACGGATATGCATTAAATTTTATTACTTTTCGACCTTAAAACAAAAACTCCACTATTAAGAGTTGTTGGTTTAAATATCTTCTTAACAAAAGCAACTTTCCCTATAGTTCCATCTTTTGTAACAAGTACATCATCTTCTTTTAATTGAATATTTCTATCTTGCACATAGCGGATCTTTTCAACAAAAACGCAATTATCCCAATCGATATAACCATTTAAAAAGTCAGTTCCCGTCACTAAACAATAATCTCCTGCATTCAAGTATTCATCTGTCGTCAAACCTTGCCATCCAATGCGAGCCTTTAACGTACAATTATCACCAAGATGCACAGTATGCCAATCCTCAGGAATCACACCAATTTCCGTTTGTTTGTATCCCGCTTTTACCATGACCATCCCATTTTTTGCAAGTGAGACTTTACTTTAGCTGCAGCTTCGGTTGCTTGAGTATCCAGACTTATGAAAGTAGTTTCATACCGCTCTGCCAATACTTTTATACGCTGTGTCAAGTTTTGGCTTATTCGTTCTTGCTCTTGTAGCAAACAGTTTTGTAAATATGCTTTCCATTTGTTCTGCAAAACCAAATCTTTAATTTCAGATTCGGTTAAAGTTGGGTATTTTGCAACTACTGCCTTTTCTAGCGCGTCTTTTAGTTTTTTAATTTCGGCATTTGCTTTTTTGATAGAATCTGCCTTTTCTATATACTCTTCTAATATTGCAACATCGCCATAAGGTGATTCTGGCTCGGCGGCAATTCCGCTTAGCTGCTCTTGAGATGGCAAAGATTTTACTTTGGTAGTAGAAGCTTTTTTCTCTTTTAACAATTTTGCGACTTCTGCAGCATTTACTTTTTCTAAATCACTAAATAGACCTTCTTCTCCAGTATTTTCTTCTTCCAATTCCGTCAATCGGGCTTGAGCGATTTCGACCTTTTGTTCTTGAGTGAAAATGGCATTTTGCTCTTTAGAATAATAAACGTCAATCAGCAATTCTGGTGAAATCATTCTACCTTCGACACCTGCTAATCCTGCAATTTCTTTATCTTTTGCAACTTTGCCATCTTTTCCTTTCTTGCCTTTTACCACCAATCGTTGGTATTCGGTTCCAGCTTTCCACCCATCCAACGCAATTGAATAAACATCGTCCTGCATCGTTTCGTTCCAATACTGCATTAAATGTTGGTACATATCATAGCCATTTACCACTGCATTGCTTTCAAAAGTTTTCAGAAGGGTTTCTCCAGCTTGTGCAATCACCTCTTTGGGATGATCGGAAATCGCCAAATTTCCCCATAGCTTCTGTTGCTTTTTCATCCAATCATCAAATATTTGTTGCAACTGGCTGTTGCAAGTCACAAACTCGCTATGATCAAAAATGGTGGTTTTTAACTCATTTGTAGGAACGGTTACTTGCACAAAACCTTCGTGCAACTGTTCAAACAAACTATTGCGCAGAGTAGGGAAGACGCTCCAATATTGTTGCAAAGCATCAACATCTACTAGCGGAATTCCACCTTGCAAATGCGCAGCGATGCTTTGTAAATCTTCGGCTTCTTGTGTATCTATATAGCGAGGAATATTTAGATTGTAATCATTCTTAGCATCGGCAATTTCGCTTATCGGAACCATTCGACTGAATTTTTCCACTTGATCTTGTGCGGTCAACACATCGGTAATTTTCCTGATGTCCTGTTCGCGTAGACGGTTTTTGTTGCCTTCTTTTGTAAATCCTTTACTGGCATCCATCATAAAAATTCCTTTGCGATGTTCGGCATTTTCGCGATCTAAAATAATGATACAGGCGGGAATTCCAGTTCCATAGAATAAATTAGCTGGCAATCCTATAATTCCTTTGATATAGCCTTTTTTGAGAATGTTTTTTCGGATTTCACCTTCGGCATTTCCTCTAAATAAAACACCGTGTGGCAAAACAACTGCTGCTTTTCCTGTCGATTTTAGAGATTGTAGAATATGCAGTAAGAAAGCGTAATCGCCATTTTTCTCTGGCGGAACACCTAAATCAAAACGGCCATATTCGTCGCTTTCTACATTTACACCATTGCTCCAACTTTTTAGCGAGAATGGAGGATTGGCTACTACATAATCAAAGCGTTTGAGTTTACCATCTTCTGTATATGCGGGGCGCGTTAAGGTATTATCTGCAACAATAGTGGCGGTTTCTGCACCGTGCAAAATCATATTCATGTGCGCTAAATTGGCAGTAGCAGTTTCCTTTTCTTGTCCGTACAAATCAATTCCTTTTCCAGCTTCGTTCATTACTTTTAATAGCAAAGAACCTGAGCCACAGGTAGGATCGTAAGCGGTAGTTTGAGTGGTAGCATTGCTTGGCGAAATACCGATAACTTTGGCTAGAATTCTCGAAACTTCTGCTGGTGTGTAAAATTGACCTTTAGATTTTCCAGATTCAGTTGCAAAATGACGCATCAAATATTCGTAAGCGTCGCCCAGAATATCATCGCCTTCAGCAGAGTTTTTTGAAAAATCTAAACTGTTATCATTAAATATTCGAACAAGATTCGAAACAGTATCCACTAGATCTTTTCCTTTTCCGAGTTTATTTTCGTCGTTAAAATCGGGAAAATCGTTTAGTCCATTTTCTTCCTTGATTCGGTTGAGGATTTTCTTGTTGATGTCGTCGCCAATATTTGTAGTACCAATCAGTTGCACCATATCGTCAAAGGAAGCTCCATCAGGAACTACGATTGCAAAATGATCGTCTTTTTTTGCTTTGTCCGAAATGTATTTGACAAACAACATTGTAAGCACGTAATCTTTATATTGAGAGGCGTCCATTCCGCCACGTAATTCATCGCAACTTGCCCATAATGAGCTATATAATTCTGATTTTTTGATTGCCATCGAAAAGTTTTTGTGCTTTTTAAAATTAGTCTACGAAACAACTACTATATTAAAGTTTTGAGTAAAATATCCGAAGCCAAAGTAGCTAATTATAGGATTTTCGATACAATTATGTAATTTAGAGAAGTTAAATTATTGTATGCAGAAAGAGGGAGAAACATGGAAAATTTCCAATTGCTTGCTATGCATATTCGGAAAGAGCGCAAGGAAAAAGTGTACAAACATATATTTCCAGCAATAAAATTCCATCACAAAACAGGCTATTCACACAGCTTTGCGACCTTTGCGAAAAATATTTGTGTCTTTGCGGTAAAAATTACCGGTATATGTAACCAAATCATATATAGATCTTTAATCATTTATCGAACGAAATATGTTATCGGAGAATGGAGAAGATAAAAGTATAATTCAGTGAGTAATTAAAACTTATATTAGGTTTGATTTCGGCAAAAATTCAAGATAAGTGAGAGTATTTTACCTCGTTTTTAATCAAAAAAGGGTCTGACATTGTGTTGCTCAACATACTGCTCAACAATTCCAACATCATTGATATCGACAAATTCAAGAAAATCTGAATTGCGAATTTGCGTCCACAGTTGATGGTTTCTATCACTGTTTTTTTGAGGCTCTTGACCTAAGATATAATATTTACCTTTAACATTGCCAGCAAGCTCTATCGCTTTAGTTAATGAGACAAATCGAGTTACATCGCTTTCTAAATAATAATGGCTCTTTTCAAAATCAATAGTTTGCCCAGCTACTGGACTATTATTTTTGCCAATAAAATCTATTTCTATTGGTGCGAATAGATTTACGAAGTCTTTTGAAGTTAAGGTAACTTCTAGATTTACGTGCTGTCCAATTTTCGGGAATAAAGTTTCTTTAAGCTTAGATTGTACATTAATTCGGGGAAGCTCATCAGCATAACTTGTATCCTTGAATATATATTTTTCAAATACTCTCTTAAAGTTATCTCTATTCAAATTTATATCAATAGTTTTTGCTGCAGAAAATTGAATTATATTGTTGGAGTATTTCGCTAAATAATTTATATAACTTTCGGTAATCCAATCACTTTTAAAGTCGCTCTTTATAAAAAGTTGACCGTCATTTTCTACATTAGACAAAACTTCTTTTTCAAGTGCTTTGAGGTAATTTTTGACCAAATTATATTTTTCGTCGTCTAAGATATTTTTTAAAGCAGAAAGCTTTTGAGAAGAATGTTTAAAATAATGTTCAACACTATTGGACATTAGGAGTCCTATACTAACTCTTTCACTAAGAGCAGCATTAAGGGAGACATATAATATGGAGTAAATTGTTTTCATTCTAATTGGTAATAAAAGTTTGGACAAATTGTCTGAAATTATATTCGCATTTCGCCTTCCACTCTTGAGAGAATAGATTTTGTATAATTCTATCTTTTATTAGATCCTTATTTATATTCCACGAGTCTGGAACTACATCTACTATACCATCTAATTTTCTTTCACATTCTTCTGTGTAAAGGTAGAAATTTTCAACCAAGTTATTAACAATAATTGTTAATTTCCTGTCATTGCCAAACAGTATTTTCGCCAAATCCGTTTTAATTATAGAGTCATCTTCAGTTAATTCTGCAATACCATAATCAAGGAAACTCATATTAAAAATATTTACATGATCAATCGCATAGAAAAAGTTCAATTGATCTGCAGACACATATAAGAGCAAATTAAAGTTATTGTGGTTTCTATCTTCATTTGCTGTCCATATATCGAATAATGCAATCTTCAGGAAATCTTCTTTATCTGATAGTTTATTTCTGAAAGACTTTTCTTCAAACATAGAAATAATAGAGTGATCGATTTCTTTAGAGTTTTCGAGATATAGAGATCCAAAACATTCTTTTTCAAACCATCCTAAATGAAGTTGCGGAAATTTCTCGACTGGTATATGCTCTGGATTTACTTTTATAAAAGCAGTTTCTGGTGTTCTTATGTTCCACAATTTTGCAAATTCTGATGCAATTAGTTCATTGAATAAGTATTTAGGGAATCTATCGTATTTACAAACCCAATCTCTAAAATCGTCGCATGTGACCAGCAGAGGGCTGCTTCCATATGTGTCAAAAACTTTATGAACCTCTTCAATTGTTTGAAGTATCTTCATTTGTGAATTTATATTATTACTCGCAAGTAAATATATTAAAATATTAACCGTCAACAAGCAGAGTTTTGAAAGACTATGGTAATAGTGCTAATTCACGATTTTGTAACCCTTCATCATAGTAAAGTAAAATTATGAGTTTAAACGATTTGTATTCCAAGCAAGAAAATGAAATCTTTTATTAATAAAATTTTACTTAATCAATTATACAAAAATACGTCATGATTCCTAGATATTCAATGTTATCCCAGTTCCCGCGGCAGTGATTATAATATTAGTCAAAATTTTAATTGGCATTCGAATAATTTCATTCCACCGAAGTCCTGCGGCAGGGATAGAAACGGCATCCTTTGCTGCTCACCAAAACTTCAACAGAGCACTAAAAACAGAAGTAATCAACAACCCAATCATCTTCTTGCAGCAAAGATATAGTGGATAGCCCGGTGCTTCGCAGCCGCCCAAAAGAAAATTATGAAAATAGAGAAGGTTCAGAAAATTAGTTGTAAATAGCTGCTATGAACAAGGATTTTAATATGAAGCAATCTTCAAAACAACGATCAACATGAGTACAAAAAAACACATCGTATTTTTCACTGGAGCCGGAATTAGTCAAGAAAGTGGTTTGAGCACTTTTAGAGATCAGCTGGGACTTTGGGAAAAACATAATATTGAAGATATCGCGTCACCAGAGGGTTTTGCGAGAAATCCGCAACTGGTGTTGGACTTTTATAATAGCAGAAGAGCGGAATTGGATACTGTTGTGCCAAATGCGGCACATTTGCTGATTGCCAAATTAGAGGAGAACTATAAAGTGACGGTGATCACACAAAATATCGACGACTTGCATGAAAGAGCGGGATCCACAAATGTGCTACACTTGCACGGGGAGCTGAAGAAAAGCAAAGGTTCTCTCGACGAAAACGTGCTATATCCGTACGATAAAGCCATAGAAATTGGAGACTTTGCCGAAGATGGAAGTCAGCTGCGTCCGCAGGTGGTAGGGTTTGGAGAGGCTGTTACTGAATTTGACAATGCTCTTGAAATCACCGAAAGTGCAGATCTATTTGTAATCGTTGGAACTTCGATGCTTGTGCAACCCGCTGCGTCATTATTGCTATCTGTACCTTTCGAATCTGATACGGTGTATATAGATCCGAATCCATCGGTTGATCACGGAATCAATCTGTTAGTGATTAAAGAAAAAGCTTCGGTGGGATTGAAGATATTGATTGACGAATATTTACCGGTGTAATTTTAAGTTTCTAAAAATATTTAACTGCTTTTAGAACGAAATTTGGAAATTCCTAACTATATTTACTCATTCTAAATAACGAATGATTTTCGTTTCAAAAGTTCCGTCAAATGTATTCAAAAGACACCATAAATTCCTTTATTCAGGCAGCTCCAATTCTTCAAGATATTATAAACGCAAGACCTGTCTCTTGGTTAAATCCCGATTTAAACTCCGTGAATAATTCTCCTAAATTTGCTCTTGACATAGAAGATATGAGAGAGGCAGAGCTGTTGTGGAAACGCTTTGCACCTTTCTTTGTAAAAGCATTTCCCGAAACCGAGAAAAGTAATGGCGTATTAGAATCTCCACTTCGCGAAATTCCAAAAATGAAAACTCTTCTAAATGACGAAAAGGACGAGATTCAAGGTCGACTATTTTTAAAATGTGATAATGAACTTCCAATTTCTGGATCTATAAAAGCGCGAGGAGGTTTTTTTGAGATTATGAAATATGCCGAAGCATTAGCACTTAAAGCGGGAATGCTAAAAATAGAAGACGATTATAATAAGTTAGTCTCTCCTGAATTCAGAACCTTTTTTAGTAATTATTCAATAGGAGTGGGATCAACAGGAAATCTCGGTCTTAGCATCGGTATTATAAGTGCGAAACTTGGTTTTGAAGTCACCGTTTACGTTTCGGCGGATGCCAAACAGTGGAAGAAAGATTTGTTACGTGAAAAAGGAGCAATAGTGGTAGAGTTTGATGGCGATTTTAGTGAAGCTATTTCGGCCGGCCGTAAAAGAACACAAGCCGATCCCAAAGCATATTTTGTAGATGATGAAGATTCGCAAGATTTGTTTTTAGGCTATAGCGTTGGAGCACTTCGGATAGCTGAACAATTAAAATCGCAAAATATTATAGTCGATCATGATCATCCGTTATTTGTCTATTCTCCTTGTGGCGTAGGGGGTTCGCCGGGCGGTACTGCCTTCGGTCTGAAACAGATTTATGGTGATAATGTGCATTGCTTCTTTGTAGAGCCTACTCATTGTCCTGCTGTTCTTACTGGATTGGTTACTGGTGAAATGAGCGCAATAAGTGTACAAGATATCGGCCTTGATAATAAAACAGAGGCAGATGGTCTAGCGGTTGGACGACCTTCGCGCTTTGCAACAGAAATTAGCAAGCATTTGATTAGCGGTATATTTACCATTGAAGATGAGCATCTATTCAAACTCTTGACGCAATTAAAAGACAGTGATAACATTTTTCTTGAGCCTTCAGCAACGGCAGGATTAATTGGACCTCAACTAATGCAAAAATCTGGTTACGCAGAAACGCATCAACTCAATTTGAAAAATGCCACGCATATTGCTTGGGCTACTGGTGGGCTTTTGGTTCCACAGCAGCAAAGAGAATTATTTTATGAAAGAGGAAGCGAAACAACTCACGCACAATAGTTGGTAAAGGATATCGCAATGATCGGATTGGCATTTACTTCTTTAGAAATTAACTATTGCAAATTGTTGATCGTTCATGCGATAATTCAAAGAATAATGACAGTATACGATTTCCTATAGCTTCAAAACTAATGTCTTATTGACGCATGACAGGGAAATAAATACTTTGATTTCTAATCTGCTTAAAAGGTTAAGTGACCATATTATAAAATTGCCAAAATTATCATCTTTAAGTTCATGAAAAGTACAATACCCCTGATAACTGATGATCTATTTGCTACTTTTACAGGCAACTCACTCCGCGATAAAACAATCTGCTACATATATAGCGTTGAAGTTTTTTAGAAATTTGAAATTTTTTAAATCCGTAAAAGAATTGTAATATAAATTTCTGCTTAAGCTTATAATTTTATAATAGCGTTTTTGCCTTTACTAATGCAGCATTCATATCAATACCTGTCTCTAAACTTCCCACAAAAATGTCTCCCTGCTCTCTTGCCCGAGCTACTGAATTTTTGATAGTGAAGTCCTGCATTTTCAGTCCCGTCTTAACTTCGTCCCATTGTAAAGGCATCGAAACTGTCGCTCCAATCTTTGGTCGCAAGGAGTAAGGTGCCGCGATTGTTGCGCCCGGACGGTTTTGAAGATAATCGAGATACATTTTCCCATTCCTATTTTTTATAAATCGCTCTAAACTAGTATAGTCAGGTATGCGTTTTTGAACGATGGTGACAATAAGTTTCGCAAACATTTGAGATTGATCATAGGAGTATTTTCCTTTCAGCGGAATATAAATATGAATTCCTGTAGAGCCCGACGTTTTTGCATATCCGTCAATGTTCATCTCATCAAGGACTTTTTTCACTTCCTGAGCCGCAACAATCACTTGATCGAAAGTATTTTTGTCCGTGGGATCCAAGTCAATGACGCAATAATCAGGGTTATCGGGATGGTGGATGGTGCTAAACCATGGATTCATTTCGATACAACCCAATGAAGCCATCCACAACAATGTGTCTTCATCATCACCGACCAGATATTCTTTTTCCTCTCCATCACTAGTGCTGTAGGGATAGGTCTTTGCCCATTCTGGAGCTTTGCCCTTTATATCTTTCTGATAAAAACTTTTGCCGTGTATACCACTAGGATAGCGGTTCAGAGAAAGTGGTCTGTCTTTTAGATAGGGAAGAATGAATTCAGCAATTTGATAGTAATAATTAAACATATCTCGTTTGGTATATCCTTCTTCTGGCCAATAGATCTTACTGAGGTTGGTGAATTTCAGATCGTGATTATTTATTTTCTTAACTTGAGTTTCCTCAGTTGGATTTAGCAAAGTCTGCCGCAGCTTATCTGTAGGAGCTTTTATTATTTTAATTTCTTCTTTAGCAAGATCAACTTTTCCATTTTCGATAATATTAGCAGTTTCTGAAGGAGTTTCGCGCAAAACGTCCGTCGCTTTCTTGTCTGAGCGCATTCCTTTAAAGGAGGGATGGCGAAATACACCATCTTCAGTCACTTCAGTAAAGCTCACTTCGCATACAAGAGACGGTTTAAGCCAAGTGGCCTCAGCCTTAGGCGGATTTGGTCTAAATCTCGAAGGCTTATTCACATCAGGCTCTGTACTAAAGGGAATTTTTGAGGTGATTAGAGGTGTAAAGGTTTCCATCATCTGCTTCTGCATTTTGGCAGTAAATCCAGTTCCGACCTTTCCAACATATTGCATTTTACCGTTTTCAAAAACTCCAAGTAGGAGTGAACTGAAAAGTTTTGAGGAATCTGCATTTTTTGTGAAGCCTCCAATTACGACTTCTTGCCGCTGATTCACTTTTACTTTTAACCAGTCTTTTGAGCGACTACCTTCGAGATATTTCCCACTCATCCTCTTCGCCATTATTCCTTCTAGCTGCATCTTCTTGGCTGCCTCAAAAAAATCAACACCATTTACTTTAAACACTTGACTCATGCGAATATGATCATCGTCTTTGGGTAAAATTTCTTTTAAAATCGCTTGACGATCCGATAATGGTAGATCCACAATGTTTTGACCGTTGTACCATAATAAATCAAAAATATAATATACTAAGTTGCCGTCCGCTTCACTGCGCCAGTTTTGCAAAGCACCAAAGTTTGCCTTTCCCTCTTTGCCAATTACAAGGATTTCACCATCAAAAACGGCATCTATCTTCCACTGTTCCATAATAGAAACAATTGGATAGTATTTTTCGGTGAACGATTTATTATTTCTTGATGACAATTTTACCTTTCCCTTTTGTACATAAGCTATCGCACGGTATCCATCCCATTTTACTTCATAGCTCCACTCAGGATCGTCAAAAGGTTCGTTAACTAATGTTGCCAGCATCGGCTTTACAGCAGTAGGAATTTTGGTTTTCGTAGCTTTTTTTAAAAGACTTTTAGTATCAATTGTGCCTGCTTCTGTGTTTTCAGCTTTTGCCGAAGAAGGCTTTGGATTAGCCTCGCTCTTCTTTTGATTTTTTGGAACTTTTTTAACGTGTTTTTTTTCGCTACTATGAATATTTTTGCTAGTTGCTGCAACCTGCTCTAGAGTCTTTTTAGAAAGTACAGATTTGTCCTTTAGCGTTATGTCATTTTGGGAAGCATACTGATCTTTTAATTTCATTAGTAGCCAGCCATTTTCGCCGCGACCGTGCGCTTTGATAAGCACGAATTCACCTTTTAATTTTTTGCCCTTTAAGATGAATTTTATCTTCCCACTTTCAAGAGCTTTTAGCAGATGCTCATCTTTCGCGGTCTTACTTTCGTCGTCAAAATCTGACGGTTCATAAGTACCTTCATCCCATACAATTACAGTTCCGCCGCCGTATTCGCCTTGTGGAATTATGCCTTCAAATGTGCGATAGTCAAAAGGATGATCCTCGACCATCATTGCAAGACGCTTTATATCTGGGTCTGTAGAGGGTCCTTTTGGCACTGCCCAACTTTTCAGGACGCCTTCCATCTCCAATCGAAAGTCATAATGCAGGCGAGACGCAGCATGTTTTTGAATTACAAATCTCAGAACATCACTATCTCCTTTTCCACCAAAAGGTTCAGGAGTTTTGCTCGAATCTCTCTTTTCATTGTATTTATCTAAAGCCATAATAAATAGTTTTGTAAAAGCAAGATATTTTTAAATCAAAAATAAAGTGTTACGAGAATGCTAATAAAAATATCAAAATTATAAACTTCATTTAGTATCTGTCAAATTTTGAACTTTTACAGTCAATTTTTTGCTTATAGATATTTTGTCCGAAGTTTATCATTCCTTTTTTTAAAAGTAAACTAGTGTTAAGTACAAACAAAAGCTCTATATTGATTCTTAGACTATTGTCAAAATCTATTAAAAATAAAAATGATATGGAAAAAGTAATAAATCCAACTGTAAAAGTATTAACAACTGGTAGTACACTAATTGCAAAACAGATGAAAGGCAATGCGGGTGATTTATTGCCGGCGCACCTTGCAAGCCTTGAGTCAATACTTTTGATACAAGAAGGAGAATGTAGTATTAGGATGAATGAAGAAGATCAAGTGCTAAAACAGGGCGATGCTATTACTATACCTCTTGAAGTAAAACATCAAATAAGCGTTATTAAAGATCTTAAAGCTGTCCATTTTATGCCTAAAGATATTAAGTTTACTTTTTTTAAGTAGGTTTTATTTTGAGAGTATTGATGATGTAGTAGCTTTTGCCTAGGTTAAATGCCACTTAGCAGTTGATAAAAAATGTATAGCTTCTGAAGAACTATGGATAAAACTACGATTTTGATATTGTTCATAAACTTAGCAAAAGCACTTTTAACTCAATCTGTAAGTAAAACTACAAGTATGACGAAGTGTTTTTCATGATCTTTGTAAAAATTATGCTTTGGCTTGAATGAACATGCGTTCAAAACATTACTAAATCGAAGTTTTAATTGATTTCGAAAAAAATATTGACCACAACATTATAAACCACTTTTTACTTATAAACCTAGATCTTATATGTCGATAAGTGGTAAGCTGAAGTTTTATTTCATGGTATCACTTCATATTAGCTAAGTGCGAGCTAATCAATTCTGCCGCCCTATCAATAGTTTGTAGTATAATTTCAGATGCGGTTCCTTTAAATTGTTCACGATGTGCTAAAGAAAACTGTCCAATAATGATATGCAGAAACATTGTTCCCACTGGCTTTTCTGGGGTTTCACTACCTCCGCTCGTTGTCAAACCTGTAACTGCTACCGTTACATTAGCATTAAATAGTTTTGAACCGCTTTTTGCCAAAGCTTCAGTTACCTCTGCTGATTCGGCGCTGTAAGTCTCTATCAACTTATGAGCCACGTGCAAAAACTGCTCCTTAACAAACACTTCATAACACACAAGCCCGCCGCGCAGAAAATCGCCCGAATACTCCGATAGTGCAAACTCAGAACACATCCGACCTGCAGTTGCACTTTCAATAAATGCAATTTTAAGCTCTCTATCTGAGAGAACTTTAGCGCAATTTTTCACTTTATCTGAACACATAATTAAATCTTTTAAATTTAAACTTCAGTTCATTCGACGATCACTTCCAAAGAAAGTAGTACAATTCAACAATTATTACTGAAATCAGCAAGATTTTAAATGATAAATCCTTAACCCATAATCGCTTTTCTTTCTAAGTTTCTACATTTCGTGTTTCAATCCTATACTTAGAAAACAACAAATACCCTCTTTGATGATACTATTATATTCTTCTACTTAGCAAATAACTTCTTGGAAAACCTTCCATTTTACTTTATTACGAATATTTAAAAATTAATATAAGAAATTTGCAGATTCTATGAAGTCTTTCTCAGAGATACTTAAAAGTACTGTTAGCAGCTTAAAATAAACTTTTAACAGTACTGATTTAATTTAAAGCCGAACTCCTAGTTCTACCAAAGTTTTTACAGCAGTAGGTGCTACTAATTCTTGCTGTTTTCTAATACTTCGAACTAAATCTTCTTCAGCTATTCTATTAAGATTTTGATCCACATCAAAAATTCCACAATCGTGATATTCTCCAAGATTATCCCAATTAGGTCTATCCACTACGGGATAAATGCAGATTCCTAAAAATGGAATTCCCGCTCTTTGAACTGCAATACATTCTGATGTAATTTCTTCCATCCATTTAACACGACCCGAGCCAATATGTCCTGTTTCAGATAAGAATAATGGTTTTTTATAACGATAATAAGCTGAACTAATCATTTCTCTAAAAGAAACACGTTCAAAATTTTCATCTGGCCACTTCAACGTTTCCCCAGATGCGGTCCATTGACAATTCCAATAGTAATTAAACCCTAAAATATCCAAATATTCTTCCTTCCCATTCAGTTCAGGACAGATGCGCCCAGAAATAATATCCATGGCTTGAAATTGATGCTGATTAAGTTCAAATAAATGTTCTAATTCTGTGTCTTCGTTCGGATGAATTTCAACCAGCGGTTCAACTAAAATGATTCGGCACATTGGATCAGATTTTTTTAATGCTTCAATACCGCCAATTGCGGCTTTGCATAGGTGATATTTTATATCCCATCCGCTATTTACCGCAAAAGGTACTGTACCGCGTACATCTCCCGAATGCCATGAAAGAAAACTGATCTCATTTATCGGTACCACTAGCAACGGCTGCTTTGAATACATCTTATAAAATTCGGCGAACGCAGTGCATAACCGTGCAAATCGCTCGCAAAACATAGGATGGGTCGGATACAGATCATCAGGATATCCAAAATGTATCAAATCCCAAATCTGCTGCATTCCAAATTTTTCAGCGGCCTGCATTCTATTCAGTACTTCTGCAAAGTCGTACGTGTAAGGACTTTTTTCGACTTCACTCCAGCAAATTCCCTCCCGCACCACATAAATATTTAAATCTGCAAGTAGCTGATAATCTTCCTCAACTCGAATATCATGCTGTGTTTCTTTATGTAAATTTACACGGATGCCACTTCGATTAATGTGATCAGCACATTCAAAGCCGCCCATAAAGTAGCTTTTGAAGGGATTCATAAAACCTCTGTTTTAGTGGTTTGAGATTGCTCAATATTTTCTCCTTCTAATGATTCAAACAATTCCAAAGCATTTTTAAAGGCTTGATCCATATTAAAGTACTTATAATTAGCCAACCTGCCAACAAAATAAACGTCCAATAATTTATCAGCTTCGATTTTATACCTATTGTAAATCTCTTGATTTCTTGGATTCGGAACAGGGTAATACGGCTCACCTTCATCTATAGTAAATTCTTTTACAATAGTAGTTTTGTCAGATTTCTGATCGCCAAAATGTTTATATTCAACAATGCGAGTATATGGAACCTCTGTACCTGGGTAATTTACAACTGAATTTTCTTGAAAAAATTCTTCATCTCTAGTTTCACTAACAAAATTGATAGAACGATATTCTAATTTTTCGGTTAGTGAATGTTTAAAGTTAAAAAATCTATCCACTGGACCCGTATAGAAAAGCTTTTCATAACCATGATACTCGTCTTTCACATCAAAATAATCGGTATTCAACCGCACTTCAATATTTGGATGATCAAGAATCTTCTCAAATACTTTTGTATAACCGCCTTTTGGCAGAGCTTGATATTTGTCAGAGAAGTATCGATCATCATAGTTATAGCGCACAGGAATTCTATTAAGTACAGATGCATCTAATTCATCAGGATATTTGTCCCACTGCTTTTTAGTATAATGCTTAAACATCTTATCATATAAAATTGGCCCAACACGATTTAAAACTGCCTCTTCACCATTAGCAGGTTCCTCGATATGAATTCTATTTTTGTCAAGCCACTTCTTCATCTGCTCCTCAGTCTCGATTGCCTCACCAAATAAAGTGTTTACAGTAGTAATATTTACAGGAATCGGAACTGTTTTATCATCGACACGCGCAATTACCTTATGTTCCCATGGATACCAATCGTTAAATCTGTTAATGTATTCCCACACATCTTCTTCGTTAGTATGAAACAAATGCGCTCCATATTTGGAAACAAGTATGCCATTATCGTCAATGTAATCATAACAATTTCCTGCGATATGATCACGCTTCTCCAGAATTAAAACTTTCTTGCCAATATTCGCGTATCGCTCCGCCAGTACTGCTCCCGAAATACCAGCACCTATTATTAGTATGTCTATATTTTTCATTGTATCTTTTCTTTAATAATTCCTTCCATTTTTTTAGCAGTTGCATCCCAAGAAGTATTGGCAAGTATATCGCTATAATCGACCACGTTGGACAAACCTTTTGTCTTTAAACCAATAATAGCCTCACAGAATTCGTCAACGCTATCAATAATTTCTACACAATGGCTATAATCACGTTCTACATCTTTAATTCGAGTGGAAATAATAGGTTTGTCCGCTGCCATATATTCCAAGGTTTTTGTTGGAGATATGTATTTTGTAGCATCATTCAACGCAAAAGGCATCATAGCAATATCAAAAGCTTTAAGATAACGCGGCAAATCATCATAAGACTTCATACCCAAATAATGGATGTTCGATAATCGAGGCAAGTCGTTATCGCTAATTTTTGCCAGTGGTCCTATCATTACAAATGAAAACTCTGGCAATTTTTCTGCAACTTCTTTAATTAAATCCAAATTTATACGTTCATCTATTACACCAAAATAACCGACAATCGGTCTGGAAATATTAGCAATATCTTCTGGCAGTAGTACATCATCCAATGCCTGAGCAAAATGCTTTTCATCAACAGAGCTCGGAAAGCAATAAACATTGTCGTGCATTTTATTCTTGGAGTCGTACAAAGATTTTCCGCCAGTAAAGACAATGGCCGCACGCTTCAATAAAAATTGTTCTTGATCAATTAATGATTGCGGCGCACCTTTAAACAAGGATAGCTCGTCCATACAATCGTAAATTACGGTCCCAAAACCCATTGAATTTAGAATTGGACTAAAAGATGCTGAATAAAACCAGCCTATACCTACAAAAGTGTTCGAAACATATTTAGGAAGCACTTTTGCTATATCTTCAATAGAACGAACCCTAGGTTGCATAATATGAAGTTGTGGACTTACCACAGAGATTACCGCAGTAAACTCTTCACCATCTGCAAAACCTATCGGTTCTTCAACCATTAAAATTTTGAAGTTTTTAGACATCCGGCTTATCAAATGTTGAGGACGTTGATACACAAATTGCCATCTTAGATGACAAAAAACGATCATATCATATTGTTGCGCCTCGGAGGCTTCAGAAGTTTTTCTGATATCTTTTTCGACAATTTTCGGCTCGTAGATGTTTTCCATATGATTTGATCTTTTTTTAAATTAATAAATATGTTTGAAATTATACGTATGAATAAAGCAACTCTGGGTGGACAGCGTTCACAGTGAATATATGTCAAAATTAAATTTAGATGTACCCAAAAGATTACATATTTTCCCATTAATTTTGTAAAACTAACGGTTTACAAGTCCATTAATTGCTTATAATGCTATGGTTTATTGAAGATGACGATTATAGAATAAATTCATGACGAAAAGTATTTATAGCAAAATAAAAGTGGCAGTAGTAGGCAATTTGCCCAAATATTTGCTACGAAATATAATAATACACTTAAGGAGCAAAATTCGAAATTTGTTTTAATAGTGAGTATTGATATATACAGAGAATACCTTGTTCATCTATATAATATTTATTTTCATATATTTCTAGTGCATATTAAGTGACGCAATGTGAAAGTGGACAGCTGAATTTATATATAATGGCACATACTATCCTAAAACAGAAAAATTTAGCTGGAGTTTGTAGCAAAATGAACTTGCGACAAAGCATAAAAAAACCTGCCGGAGCAGGTGTTTTTTCATTTTTGCACTTTATTAGTTTCCAGGTTCATCATCAGCATCACTGCCTTCAACTTTTACAATTTTGTTGTAGATTCCTAAAAGTAAAAATGCAGTTGCCCATTGTCCCACGAATAATGAAGTTTTTCCTCTGCCCATAAGTTTGAGAGTTGCAGATGCCGTCATTGAACCTACGGCCGCCCATAAAAATAAATCTGATGGCAATTTTGCTGTTTGTTTTTCAATTTTTTTTGCCACTTCTCCTTCTGAATGATCATTTCTGGTAATACCCATAATATAGTTTTTTTTTAGTTAATACTTTCTATTTGTAAATCTATAAAAGGTTAGAACATAAATTCTTACATCATTCTAAGTTGAATTTATGATATTATCAGAATCATTTTTTGGGCGGCTTGTGGCTGTTTCATTCTTCACAGCCACAACCGGGCTCTGCGCTGTATCTTTGCTGCCAGAAATTTTTCCTTAAAAAAAGTAATAAAGCTTGAGGCAGCAAAGGATGCCGCTTCTATCCCTGCCGCGAAACGTCTAACAAGAAGGTAAATCTTAATATTAGCGAGAAATGCTTCGCCAGCTCGCGTCGCTTGGGTCGCTTTTATCCCTGCCGCAAAAATCTTAAAACAACAAATTTGCCGCTAATAAATCGACAGAATTAAAACACTGAATCTTGCAAACGATCTCTTTCTAAAAGAATTATGTATAGGTCTTATTTCTAGTTTCCTGATTTCAATCTTCTTTTTTTCTTAACTGTTATTTCTTATTTATAACATCATAACAAGCACCTATTCATCTTCTAAAAAAATCTTTTTGACAGCATCTGTTGATAAAGGTTTGCACAAAAAGCCTTTAACTAGAGGGTTCAGTTCAGCTTTTTCACGATCTCGAGCGTCTATAGAGGATGTCAACATATACACTATAAACTGCTTTTTTATATCAGATTTGAACTCTTTAAAAATATCTAAAAAATCCCAGCCACTAAGAATCGGCATATTGATATCGAGGAAAATAACGGTGCAGGTATCATCTTGAGTTGAGTAATAAGAATCTTTTATGTACTGCAGCGCCACTTCTGGCTTCAGAAATGTTTTAATATCTGTGCTCGCCGAAAATCTGCGTAAAGAAAATTCACAGATCAGATTGTTGGAGCGATCATCGTCAACTACTATAAAACGTTTGGGTTGATTCATACTCGGTAATTTTTTTACATATAATTATTTTTTTGATTCCTTGGAGAAAACTCTTAATGTCAGACTACTTTATATTACCTGATTTAAGACTTCTTTGATGAAGTACCTAATGTAATAAAAATTAAGGCGCTAATGATTATGATACTTGATCATATTCAATAATGTTGATATTATTTATTCAAAGTCTCGAATTCAATTGTAAACTGAGTTCCAACATTAATTTTACTGCTTACTGAGATTCTGCCGCCCATTGTTTCTACCTGCGTCTTAACCATATAAAGACCTATACCTTTTCCTTCTGTATTGTGATGAAAGCGTTTATACAATCCAAATATATGAGCACTGTTTCGTGCAAGGTCTATACCGATACCGTTGTCTTTAAATATTATTGATAGTTTGTCGCCATTAATATGTGTCGCAATGTCAATGATCAATTCGCTATTGTCGCGACGGTACTTAATGCTATTAGAAATTAAATTATAAAAGATACTCTGCATATATGTTCGTATAGTAATTATCTTGTCAATTGCCGCAAAATTAGTTTTGATATGCACCCCCTGATTTTCTATCAGATGGTTTATACTTAATGCAATATTTTCAACAAGATCCGAAAGAACTACTTCTTCCCTTCGTTCAATAATATCTCTTTTTGTTTGTACTATATCGTTAAGATCAGCAATTACCTCTTCAAGACGCTTAACGTCCGAGCTTATTGCTTCACGCAGAATTACCATTGTTTCATCACTATGTGTGTTATCTTTTAATTCTTCTGTTAGACCAATAATATTTGCTACGGGCGAACGAAGATTGTGAGATATTATGTACGAAAATTGCTCAAGATCTTTGTTGCGCTGCATAATATCTATTATCATTTTTTGTCGTTCGTCCTCTGCTTTTTTCTCTTCGGTCAAGTCTCTCAAAATGCCATAAATGTGATGTGGATTGCCATTGCTGTCAAATTCAAACTTCCATTCTGTTAACGCATAACCTATTTCACCACTTTCTCTTATAAAGCGAAAGTGATAAGCAGAATCGTCATGTTTAAAAGATATTTCACTAATGTTTCTAATCACCATTGCCTTATCATCAAGATGTATTCGCTGCAAAAATGACTCTACAGATGGCTCAATGTCTTGGCTAATTCCTAAAATTTGATAAAATTCATCTGACCAGCTATGTTCATCGTTTTCTATATCTAATTCCCAGCTGCCAACATGAGCAACGTGCTGCGCAATTTTCAATTTCATTTCGCTTTTTAGCACTTTTTGTTCTGCTTGTTTTCGTTCTGTAATATCTTGACAGGTGCCAATTGCAACGATTGCTACACCATTTTCGTCCATCGAAATTGTCCATTTTTCGTCAATCCACTTCTCAATTCCCTGTGGAGTTATAATGCGATGCTCCAGAGAATTTGTACCTTTTCCAATTAATGTTTGGGCAAAGTTCGTTTTCAACATTTCCCTGTCGTCAGGATGAATAAAGTTTAAAAAAGCTTCATAAGATGCTTTCAAGTCTTCGGAGTCTACTCCCAAAATATTATATGTTTCCTCAGACCACGTCGCCTCAAAGGTTCTTGCATTTGTTTCCCAGCTTCCTGTTTTTGCAACTTTTTGAGCCGTGACAAGTCTTGTTCTTTCTGCTTCTAGTTCATCAAGAGTCTCGCGTAATATAGATTCTGCTTTTTTTCGTTCAGAAATATCTCGAAAATTTACAACAATTGCATTTATTCCGTTAGTTTCTAAGAAGTTAGTTAATGTTGCTTCTACCCAAATATAAGTACCATCTTTTTTTCTTTGGCGTAAAGCCGAACAAGATAATGGCGTAGTGGGCAAACGAAGCACCTCAGCTATAAAATTAGTACTCAAATATTTATCATCAAAATGTATAACATCAAAAATATTGAGCTTTGCTATTTCCTCTAGACTGTATCCGTAGGTCTTAGAAACTGCGGGGCTAGTGTATAATACTGCACCCGAAGCATCTAAAGTTGCAACCATATCTTGACTATTCTCTATTACACCTTTAAAAAATCTTTCGCTTTTTACTATTTTTTCTCTAGCCGTAACTTGCTCTGTAATATCATTAATAAAAAAGAATACACCTTTTATTTCTCTGTTGATGTCGCGGTACGCCTGATAGATAAAGTTGATATAGTAATCCGTTAACTCACTATTGCCATCTACTTGCACCTGAATGAGCTGCTCGGTACCTATATAAGACTCTCCACTTTGATACACCCGATCCAAAATATCAATAAATCCTTGATCGACTACTTCTGGCATTACTTCGGCTACAGACCTTCCTAGTATATCGTCTTTTTGTATCATTTTAAGGTAAAGAGGATTTGCCATTTCAAAAATATGATTTTCTCCTTTCAACATTCCTATTGCTGAGGGCGCCTGTGAAAACATACTATAAAATTGGTCGCGTTCATCTTCTACAGATTTTTCTAGTTTCTTTTTTTCTGTGACATCTTTTGCAATACAGTAGGCTAGCCCGAGCTTTGCATCATAATTTATAGACCAAAGCAAAGGAACAATTCGTCCGCTTTTATGTAAATACCTGTTCTCGAATAATTGAATGGATACGCCAGAAAATACTTGATCAGCGGCCTCTTTTGATATAGTTAGGTCTTCTTCATAAACAAAATTCATAAATTTGCTTCCTATGAGCTCTTCAGGAGAATATCCCAAAATATCTTGGCACGCACTATTCAACGTTGCAAATTCACGACTGGAATTAATTGTACAAATAATATCCAAAGAAGAATCCAGTATTGTACTTAGTTTAGACAAAGTTGTTTTCAGCTTTTCTGCAGTCAACAAAAGGTTGTCTTCGGCACGTTTTCTACCGGTAATGTTTTGGTGTGAAATTACAACCTTAGTGTCGTCATCGCCAAATGGCATGACATTCAGAATAAAATATCTTCTTTCAAGTGGTGAATCGCAGGGATACTCGAAATGAAATGAGGGTGAAGTTTTATCGAAGACTGAAGTAATGCCGTGCAATATTTGTTTAACTTCATAATCACCAGAATCAACAGCATATTGGCACACATTGAGGTAATTACTTCCTATAGAACAGCCCGATAGAGCTTCTGTTCCGTTTAATTTTGCAAAATCATTCCAAGCTTTGTTCACAGCTACAATCGTTCCGTCTTTCTCTACCACCGCAATCTGATCAGCGAGAGATGCAAGAACACTTTTATTAAAGAGTTCGCTTTTTAATAACTTAGTTTCTGCTATTGCAGCTTCGGTAATATCTCTATATGAAAAGCAAAAGCCCTCAACAATATTGAAATTAAAAAATGGAGCTATTGTAATCTCCCAGCTTCTATCATCTGAGTGAACAATAATAACAGTCTCTCCAGACAAAACCATTTCAAAATATTTTTTATAATCACCTCTGCGATACTCTGGAAAATAATCGAAAATCGAGGCTCCTGAAATTAATCTTTTATTTACATAGGAATAAGAGGATTTTTGAGCATTAGTATTAAATTCCATAATAATACCTTCGACATCCGTCAAGATAAAGCCTTCCGAAGCGCTATTTACTATGGCTTCCAGATTAGCTTTGGTTTTTTGCAAAGATTGTACTGCTTTTCTCTTATTTTTCAACCTATTTATAACATCCAGCGCATGAGAAATTTCTTCTGTGGCCTCCTCCAACAATCCAATTTCTTCCTCAGTAAAAAGGTTAAAATCGGTAGCATACAAAGTAAAAGTTCCTATAACAACTTCCATATCTATTAGAGGAAGTACAATATAAGACTTCATATCAATGACTGCATCTTTATAAGAATTGCTACTTGAGTCCCAAATGTCTTTATCAAAACTATAAACTACTGTGTGACCTGTTTGGAAAACATTTTTTTGTACTTCGTCATAATTGAAATGATTTTCAGGCAACGGTACAATAGAGGATTTATCTATTCCTGATTGAGCTACAACTTTTATATTTCCGCTTGACATATCTTTCATTTCAATCCAAGCCCCCTTAAATCCAGCTGAATTAATTGCAATTTGGCATAATTTTTTTAAAAGAGATTCTTCTTCAAAAAAATGGGAGATAGCTTGATTGATTTGACTGATAAAAGTTAGAACTCGATTGAGCTGCTGTAATTTGTCATTTGATATCTTCTGCTCAGTGATATCTCGAAAAGTAAGAAGAAGACCATTTATGCTGCTGTCGTCGATTTTATTAACAATTGTTCCCTGATACCACGACCAAGTTTCATCTTGATTATGCAGGCGCACTGTATCAAAATTCTTATGTAGGTTGGGAATTTTGAGCACATTGTTTACAATTTCAGTAAGTGCGACAAATTCATCAGGATGAACAAGATTAAACAGGCTGATCGTTTTCTTTTCTTCAAAAGTAAATCCTAACATTTTTTCAGCAGGATTGGTCAGATACAAGAAAGTACCCTCAGCAGATAATACAGCAAAACCTTCCGAGCTATATTCTGTAAGCGCAGTAAATCTATCTTCAGTTATTTTGAGTTTATCTCGAAAACTCTTTAACTCATCTTCGTCCATTATAAATTATTTTCCAGTTTACAACATCAATAATATCTCTGCATATTAACAACATAGCCGCGCAGAGATTGAAAAGATAAATAAATTAGATGAAAGTTTTGAGATTCCGATTAAGAAACTTGAAAAGAAAAAATGTTAATTTATATTCTTGGGGTAGTTGGTTCCTATTCATATATTTTTTTTTTGGGCGGCTTGTGGCTGTTTCATTCTTCACAGCCACAACTGGGCCATCCACTGTATCTTTGCTGCTAGAACGATTATGTATTTTAAGATGATTTCGTGATTCCCGTTATATTTGAAATTTTGTTTAGCAGCAAAGGATGCCGTTCCTGTCCCTGCCGCGAAAACCGTTGTGAAAACGAATTATATGTATTATAGAAATCTTCCTAGCTGCATTAATGATCTACAGTAAAAATCTTCAAAATTTTACAACACTATAAACAGTTAAAGTTTGCGTAAATAGAAAATCCGATTGCAGATCTTTGCAGTATTTTTTTTGAATATATTAGTGCACAAAGCATTATAATCCAAATGTCGCAACTGTTCAAAAACCGCTTATTAAGTTTTATGAGATGTTGACTATTAAAAGTTATTTTTACGCAATATTAAAAAAGTAATCAGATGAAACAATTTTTTGGGATTTGTGTCCTGCTGTTATTAGCAAGCTGCCAACAAAATTCGACCGCCGATCCGGCAAAATTCAAAACTATTATGATTCAGTCAGTCGGAGAGATAGCAACACTTCCTGATTTGGCAACGTTTTTTATAGATTTAAACTGTGTAGACAAATCAATAAAAACTTCAAAACAGTGTTTAGTTGATAAGTCGAATGAATTGCACATAAAATTGCAATCTTTTGGCATCAATAAAGAGGATATTCTCACAACCTCAGTTGATATGAACAAAAGTTATGCGTGGAGAAATAATTCAAATGTTTTTGAAGGATATAGAAGCTCGACAACTATTTTTATAACCGTCAAAAATATTGACAAACTCGATGAAATTTATACCGAATTATTAGAGAATAGAAATCTTGATTTAGGTGGCTTAAGTTATTCTCATTCCAAAATTGATAGCCTCAAGAATCAAGCCTATATAAATGCGCTTGAAAAGTCGGCAATCCTGACAGACAAATTATTAGAAAAATTGCCCGAATCGAAAAAGGAAATTTTAAAAATTGGGAATGTTGCCATTTCTGCTTCATTACCCGAGGCGAAGAACCAGAAATTCTTAGAAGAAGATCAAGTAAATGCTGAAGCGACCAGCAATAGATCTATCGCAATAAGCAAAGGGACTGTAAAAGTAGCAGCCACCTTGTATATTGAATATCAAATAAAATAAGGAGTATTTTAAGTAGGTATTCTTGGCTGTCGCACAGTATCTAGTATTTTCTTAGTTCGATCGTACTTTTCATATACAGATCGCGTACTTGTCATACTGAGCGCAGTCGAAGTGCGAAGTACTATTGCTAGTGTCAAATTGATACCCTTTTTTCCTATTCTTGGATCTGCCACCATAGCTCTTCTTCTCTTATTTCTTATCTTTCCTTACCGTTTTCTCGAAATTATTTTTCCTACATTTAAAAATTAAATAAACCTAAATGCCTCTCTTTCAAAATTCCGTTGTTAGCAAGCACCTCAATGCGCAGAATAAAGAAACAATCGCTGCAAAATGGGCCATTTATCAAGCGCATTTTCTGAATTCTGTCATTCAGGAAAATATACGCAATAGTAAAGAGGAGCAGTATCAAGGAGAGTTTCTCATAGATTTATTTGTAAATGTTTTAGGACACACCAAAAATCCTACGCCCAACTTCAATCTTACTACAGAGCTCAAAAATGAGAAAGACAGCAAGAAAGCAGATGGCGGAATAATCGTCAATGATATCGTAATAGGTGTCATCGAACTCAAAGGAACAAATACTACTGATCTCAATAAAATAGAAGTTCAAGCATTTGGCTATAAAAACAATCAGAAAGATTGTGTTTATGTTATTACATCAAACTTTGAGAAGTTAAGATTCTACATTGACAACGCAATAGAAAATGTCGAATTCAATCTATTCCAACTAACCGAAGTTGAATTTGAATTACTGTATTTATGCCTAGCATTCGAAAACATTTCTAAGAATATCGCCAAGAAGATCAAGGATGAATCTATCAATCAGGAAAACCTGATTACAAAACAGTTGTACAAAGACTATTCACTTTTTAAGAACAATCTATTTCATAATTTAACCGAGCTAAATCCGCAGTACGAACCTTTAGAACTTTTCAAAAAGTCTCAAAAGTTAATTGACCGTTTCCTGTTTCTACTTTTTGGCGAAGACCGACAATTATTACCTCCCAATTCAGTTCGATTAATTCTCGATGACTGGAAAGATTTGCAAGACCGCGATGTGGACATTCCGCTTTATGATCGTTATAAAAAGTATTTTGAATACTTAAACACAGGTTACAAAGGAAAGCGATATGATGTCTTTGCTTATAATGGAGGATTGTTTAAGGCAGACGAAATTCTCGATAACGTCAAGATTGACGACACCATTTTATACGATCACACTATAAAACTTGCCGCTTATGATTTTGCAAGTGAGGTAGATGTCAATATTCTCGGGCATATTTTTGAAAACTCGCTGAATGAATTAGACGAAATGAAGGCGCGTCTTGATGGAGTTGAAATTGATAAATCTACCACCAAGCGTAAAAAAGATGGCGTTTTCTACACACCAAAATATATTACAAAATATATTGTTGCCAATACAGTTGGCCAATTGTGTACCGAAAAGAAATCCGAACTTCAAATTGTAGAAGAAGATTACAGCACCGAAAAGAAGCGAACCAAAGCCACCAAGCAACCACTTCTAGAAAAGCTGACCAATTACCGCAACTGGTTGTTGCAAATTACCATCATCGATCCTGCTTGCGGCTCTGGAGCATTCCTCAACGAAGCGCTAAACTTCCTGATTGCCGAGCACGCGTATATAGATGAGCTACAAGCAAAACTTTTTGGCGATGCGATGATTATGAGCGATGTCGAAAAGAGCATACTTGAAAACAATCTATTTGGAGTTGACCTGAACGAAGAAAGTGTCGAAATTGCCAAACTGTCCCTATGGTTACGCACCGCTCAACCAAACCGAAAGCTGAATGACCTAAACCACAATATCAAATGTGGAAACTCTCTCATTGACAATCCCGAAATTGCTGGAGACAAAGCTTTCAATTGGCAAAATGAATTCCCTCAGATATTCGAAAAAGGAGGTTTTGATGTAGTGATTGGAAATCCGCCTTATGTACACTTAGAGTCAATAAAGTCAGTTTCTGATGACCTATCAAGACAAAACTTTGCAACTTTCGATAAGAGAGGAGATTTATATCCTTTGTTTGTCGAAATAGGATTTCAATTATTAAAAAGTGAGGGCTTTCTGTCGTACATAATGCCAAATAAATGGCTGCAAGCAGGTTATGGAAAGTCGTTGAGAGAATATTTTTTGAGATATAGCATGCTTCAACTTATTGACTTTGGAGATATGCAAATATTCGAGGGAGCTACAACTTATCCTTGTATTTTTATATCAAGAAAGGAACAACCAGATGCAGATATAACCATCTCAACTTTGAGAAAAGGCTTTTTAGATTTTCAAACAAATATTATTACTCATCAAGAGCTATTCTCATATTCTAAATTTTCAGGAGATACTTGGATGATTTCTTCAAACAAGGAAAATGATTTACTACTCATTCTTCAATCGCGATTCAAAACTCTCGCGCAGTGTGTAGATGGGCAAGCATTCTACGGCATAAAAACTGGGCTATCCGAAGCATTCTTTATTGATGAGGAGAAAAGAGATGAATTAATTATAAACCACTTTTCCTCATCGAAAATAATAGTTCCTTTTCTTCAGGGGAGGGATGTATCAAAATATACAACACCATCATTCAATAATTATCTCATTGGAACTTTCCCGTCATTAAAGCTAAATATTGATAATTTTCCAGAAATTGAAAAGCATTTTTTAAAATTCGGTCGACAAAGATTAGAACAAACGGGGGAACCAGGCAGTAGGAAAAAAACTTCTAATAAATGGTTTGAAACACAAGATGCTATTGCAACTGGGCTGAGTTTGCCAAGCCAAAAATTATGTATCAGACTTTTCAGGTGAAGCCATGTTTTATCTATGATGAATCTAATATTTATTGCAATAATTCAATGTGGTTTATACCGACAGATAGCAAAGTTTTATTAGGTATTTTAAATTCAAAAATGGGATGGTGGTTGATCTCAAAATTTTGTACGCAGATTCAAAATGGTTATCAATTAATTTGGAAATATTTTGGTCAAATTCCTATTCCTTCCTTGGTTGATATGAAATTAGAACCTCTTGTCGAGGGAATACTGTCTCTTAATCGTGCATTACAGGACGTTTCTCAAAAATTCCAAAGAACAATTCAGCGCAAATTTGATTTAGCTGATCTTCCAAAGAAACTTCAAGATTGGTACACTTTAAGTTATTCTGAATTCATAAAAGAGTTAGCAAAAAAGAAAGTGAAATTAAGTCTTTCAGATGAGGCAGAGTGGGAGGAGTATTTCAACAGCGAAAGTAAAAAAGCACTCGAGCTCAAAGCTCAAATCGATGCCACAGACAAAGAAATAGATCAAATGGTTTATGAATTATATGGATTGACGGAAGAGGAGATAGAGATTGTGGAGAATAGTTAAATAGTGTGCTTAGGAAATATAATTATTGTTAAATAAACGATTTATTGTTTATGGAGTCTTTAATTTATTAAAAAACGACATAATGAAATTTGGAAGAAATACATCCTGCCCTTGCGGAAGTGGCATAAAATATAAAAAATGTTGTATCAGTAAAGTTCAAGCCTTGACCGATCGTGAAAAGAATAAATTTGCAGAGAAAGAAACTTACGATTCCAATTTTTTTACTAAATTCGATAATAAGCAACTTTTGGCCACAATTAGTTTACTTAAAATACTGCCCCAAAATCACGGCAAAAATATTAGACTTGAAATGGTTCAAAAACTAGTTCTGCAAAGTAATAATAAAAGTAGAGAATCTATAGATTCAAGAGAATTGGAAAAATATTTGTCCAAGAACTTTTCCTTTAATTCTCTAGAAGATCCACCTGAAAACTTATTTACTGAAAATATTATGACTCCTCTAGGAAATATGATCGTTTTTTCAGGAGTGGCCGAAGATCACGTATATATTTTGCAATCACTAATTAATGTTTTATCTGATTCAAAAGATTTGTCTGATGATTATATTAAAGAGGCTTTAGGTGGTTCCCTATTAATGCTTAAAATGTCAGACTTAATTTGCTCTTCGTTGCATTATGATAGAAATCAATCATTGATACCAACTGACTCAAGCAAAATATATGTTCCGGATGATATATTTATAAATTCAAATAGAGATAAATTAATATTTGACAAGAGAACAATTGCAAGTTTATGTCTGACGCTTAAAATAGATTCAGACATAATTAAAAATTTTCTAGTTGATTTAACTCTCGATAATTTTAGCTCAAATGACTTAAATGAGAATCCTCTAATTTTGAAACCAATTATGCGGAGTGCAAATGATTATGTAGTTATTTCACCAACTAATATAGTTTATGCCGTTGTATTCAATATCTATAAATTAGCTATTAAACATAATTGCTTAAATTTACTAGTTATAAAATATTCTGAAGAATGTTGGAAACATTGTAATTATATCCTAGATAGTTTCGGATATAAACGAATTAATTTTAAAATTAATAATAATAAACTTCCAATTTATGAAGGTATTTACTTCTTCGATACAGGTAAATTGGCATATGTAAACTTTCAGTTTGATAGTGGGGAAGATTTTAACATGGAAAATCCATTGTCAGCATATTATGGAAAAAAAGGAGTAGAGAGTGAAATATTAAAGCATAGGCAAAACACATATATTGACTTAATCAATGCCGAGAAATTTTTAAACTTTGAAGTTTTCGATTTAAATATTAATTTAGGTATTGGTAGACCACATATTGTTTATAATGTAAAATCAACTGAAAAAATCTTTAATTTAGAAATAAGGATGGACTTCTTAAATATATTATATTTAAGTAATAAATTAAGTAATCTGACACTATTTAATTTTGCAAAAGCTTCTGCTGAAGTTAATTTAATAACTCCATATTTTTTAGACAACATATCAATGTTCATTGAAAATGACGAAAGTTATTATCTTTCAGATGATAGCAGTCCTGATCTTTTAGTTGTAGGTGTTGGTAATGCCTTAAAGTTTAGAACTATAGCGATTATAACTAGAGATGTGCATTTATGTATCTATCCAGGAACTGCACTTCCTGTTTTTTTACCAGTTGAACGGGAGATTTTACCTGCTATACTTCCAATTTACAGAGTGAAACACAACAAACAATTTGCAAATAAGATATTATTAGAGGCTTTTGATGGAAAGATATGGGTTGAATCAAAAGAAACTACATATATTATTGAAAGTAATAAAAATTATTTCACTGTTGAAATTTGTGTTGCAATTGCATATTGGTTAAATGAGATTTCATTAAGACTCCGTCCTTTCATAAATATAAGAAGGATTAAATCGTTAATAATTAAAATTGATATCGACTATCTAGAAAATATTGTCGAAGAGTTTGAAAATATAGATGAATCGATAGATCCATTTAACAGGATCATATATGATAAGAAACAAAATGAAATTTTCATAAGCCTTGATGTTTACTTTTATAAAGCTTTATATAGGAATGATAATTTAGGCGAGCAAATTCTGATCAAAAAAATTCTTTATATATTAGCTGAAACTCTCGATTCAAGCAATAAACCAGTATTAGATCTAACTACTCAAAAAATAGATGTCTTAATTGATTCAGCTATGCCATTAAGTCAAAAGAAAAAGATTTTATTTCAAATTTCTCAAATAGATATAAGAAACAATCCAAAAAACTTAATTGATTTTAAAAGAGAGATTTCTAAATTTCATTTAAATAGGCAATTGGATACGCTTGCAAAGTCACTAAGATTTTTAGAGAGTAACGTAGAAATTGAAATTTTAGGTATTGAAAAGGAGAAGTTATTGAAAAGGATCGTTGGCCATTTTCAAAATCTTGTTAATGAACAAATTTCAAAATTTGATTTTAATGATGTAATTTTAAAATTATTATATATTAATGAATCAGCCATCTACAACAGAGAAAATAGTAAGTTTCAAATGATACCCAAAATAGAATGTTATGGTGTACACTGTGATATAGAAAAAATAATATCAGAAGATTTTAAAAAAAATAGTCATATCTCCCTAAGTGTAAGAGCATTGTTAGAATATATTGTTTCTAATCCACCGAAAGGTACAGAAGTTTTTAGTAGTGAGAAATTAGATGAATCTATAGCACTAATGAACAATATTATTAATTGGGGATTTTTATATGACGAAGAAATATTTGGAATTTCAGATACAAAACTTTCAATATTAAAGTCAGGAAGGATCGGAAATAGTAAAAATTTTAGAGATGAAGTAATTGAACCATACTTTCAAGTAAAATTTCGAGAAAATGTAGTAGATTATTCCAATGAATTTATTAGTGATGCTTTTCAATACAATGAAGGTAAGGGTAAGGTAGAAAATACAATGGAGAAAGGTGAATATGAATATGCTTTTGAAAATGAATTTGAAGTTGACTATTATGATTTTATAAATATTTTTTTCGAAAGCGTAACGATTGCATTTGAAGCAAAAGGGAGTGTCTACTCAAAAAACAAGAATGAATTCATCTCTGCGCTTAGTGGTCAACTTTCTATAAATAAGGGAACAGTTGAAAAAATAATTTTAACATTTGCTCTATTTGTTAATGATGATTCTTCAGTAGATTATTTTAATTTTATAGACGAAGAGAACTTTCCGTGGAGATATAATCGCAAGAAATCAATTTTACAAAAACCTTTTATAATAAAAAAGAATGATATTGATGAAGTCATTTATTTTGGTTCTAGATCTTTGTATGACTTTTATGTTAATGTAAACAACTTGATTTATTCGGGTCGATATAAAGCGGAGAAATCCAAAATGAAATCTTTTCTATCGAAGATCAATAAAGAGAAAGGCGATGATTTTAATGATGAAATTTATAACTTATTAAAAAATAAATTACATAATTCTATAATTGTTGAAAAAGAAGTAACAATCGGGCCTAAGAAAAATGACATCATAGGGAATGTGAATGACATCGGTGACATTGATATTTTAATTATTGATAGAAGACAAAAAAAAATATTTTGCGTTGAATCAAAAAATACAAATTTTGCGCGCACACCTTACGAAATGAATAGAGAAATAAATAACTTTATCTCCAAAAGCGGGAAAGGCTGGATTCAAAAAGTCGAAGCTAGAGAAAGTTTCGTAAAATCTGACAAAACAGTTTTTAAAATCTACTGCCCAACTACTGAATTCAATTCTTTTAAAATTGAGTTTTTATTTATTACAAAAGAAGCTATTCCGTTCAATTATATTAAGAATATAGGATATAGATTTATTACCACATATGACCTAAAAGAAATTGACGACACAATCTTCAATTAAAAGACATTACTAGCACTTAACCTGCAATGACAGGAATAGGAGTCGAGGAAGAAGAATTGTTACAATATTTGAATAATAATGAGAAGGCAACTCTCTTTCCTCCAACTTATGAGTTTAATAAACTACCTTCTTATCCAGATTTAAGAAATTTCGATGGACAACAATTCACTCAGATTACTGAAATGAAAAAGATTTCGAGCTACCAAATTCTTAAAGATCTTCAAATTATAAGTCGGTTTGAATTAATTAGAAGTGAAATGATTTAGTTATTTTTTGAGAACTCAACAAAGTTAATTGATGGAAGCATTACTGGCATAAATCCAGCTTGCAGTGTAATATTAGAAATCAATGCTCTCAAATATGGAAAAGCTATTGCTGGAGCGTTAATTTTAGGGAAATCTGACACTTTAAACTGCTCGGTTATTTCATCGTCTAACTCAAAAATAGCAAGCATAGCAAGATTCATATCGAAATATTTATCTTTAATGACAACTTCAAACAACAAATCAAATCTCTTTTTATTATCTTCAGGAAACGACTGACTTGTTTTCATATCAAACAAATCTTCTTCCCTAATATCATTTTTGATAACAGTGAAATTCATTTCCTGTAATTTCCATTCTTTAAGATGTATTTTCATTTTAAGCAGCAAAAGGCATTGAAGATTCTACAAATAAATCAAATCCATTATCAATAGGAGATACATATTGGTCAACATTCAACGTACTAAAGGATAGATTATCTATTTCAATATTTGTGTTTTCAGCGAAACCATATTTGGTAACTGAAATTTCGTATAATTCCGCTGCGGTGATATCGTCAAAATACTTATCAATTTTCGCTTTTAATTCTTCAGTTAGCTTCATTATTATTTAATCTTTTTATTACTTATTATTGTATTGTTGCTCAAATTATTTTGTGGATTGTAAACAGCGCAAATTGTGCAGTTGGAGGTTCGCAAGTTGATTTTAAAGACTCTTTCTTTTTCAAATTTAATATAAAAATTGCCTTTTACAACGTCCATCTCAATTAATCCTTCTCCGCGTGCAAAGTTAATAATTAATCCATCCAAATAACTTAAGCGTTTGCCAATAGTTAATATCTTCTTTTCATGCTGCTCAAGTATGTAAAGTAAAATTTCTACACCTTCAGTTGTTGTCAAGTCTAAGAATCGCTCTTCTTCAATTCGTATGCTAGACTTTAGCACGCTAATCTCACTGTATATATAGCCATTAATTTTTCTATTCCACGCCTGAGCAATTGCCCATTCCTCAGCTTGCTTGTCTGGTTGTTTACTTATTCCTTCGATAAAAAAATAGGCACCATCTCCAATCCATTCCGCATTACCAACAGTGATCTTAAAATCTCCATTAGTAATGCTTTTCGCACTTTCGAAGCTAGTTCCGTGAAAGCCTATTAAGGAAGTCGACATTAATTTTAGATAATTTAGAAGTGCAATGTATAATAAAAGAATCAGTAATAAAAACACGATTATGCGGTTTCACAGTCTCTACAAGGTATATGGAAGTGGATTATTACATAAGCAGTTCAGTTTAATGAAAAAATTCGGTACTTCACCGCCAATCCCGCGGCAGGGACAGAAACGGCATCCTTTGCTGCACCATAAAATTTCTATAGAGCAATAGAAACCGCAATATTCAACAAAGCAATTGTCGTCTTGCAGCAAAGATATAGCGGATGGCTCGGTGCTTCGCAGCCGCCAAAAAATACTTATTATCATCAACTAGCACAAGAGTTAATTAGTATCTCTGGAGAAATTCAAAACATATAATTGTACTTTAACAGAAGAAAAGTCACAAATTTTTAAAATCAAGAATATACATATTTCACTTATAAGTGAAATGATGTACTATCTTTATACTCCTATTAAACTATATGAATTGCGCAATAGTAAAGCCATAACTATGAATAAGAAAGCTAGAAACTACACAAGTACTATTTTTTCCGAATTACTCCAAAGTACTTCATCTGAAGAACTTGCAAAAACGGAAAGTAAAATGAGATTAGCCGTTAAAATTGGAGATGCAATAAAACAACAAGGTTACAGCAAAACCGAATTTGCACAGAAAATAAACAAAAACAATTCCGAAATTTCCAAGTGGCTAAGTGGAACGCATAATTTTACGCACGATACTCTGATTCTTTTGGAACAGGAATTAAAGATTACTTTAATCAATTCTGAACTGGTGTAAGAAGATCAAATTTCTGAGAAAGTTGATTGGGAAAAACACAACCATAATGTTTTGAGGATGCTTTCGGCGAAACTTATCTTTGAAATAGAAGGTTTTGATAACTTCATCAAGGATGACGAAGAACAATTACCTTCTGAGTCTATTGTTGCAATGAATTCTATTTTGATATCTGCTATGAGAGGTTTACTATTTGCGACATTTAAGGGTACACATTTGCACAATGCGTTTCAGCCGATTTTAGACCCGAAAGCATTTACCTCAGAAAACTAAATCGTATTATAGGTACTACTTTTATAGTATAACTATCATTTTTTTATTGTCACATCGTGTTATTTCGAGATGCTGAATTTTACCGCAATCCCGCGGCAGGGACAGGAACGGCATCCTTTGCTGCTCTAAAAAATTTCAATAGAGCAATCAAAACCGAAGTATTCAACAATGCATTGATTGTCTTGCAGCAAAGATATAGTGGATGACCCGGTGCTTCGCAGCCGCCCAAATAATGATCATACAAAAAATCAGCTTTCTCTTTTGTATTAAACGAATGAAAAACACAAAACAGTCTAATTTCTCAATATCTTAGGGGAGTAGAAAATTGAGCGATATTTTTAAAAACTATCAAAAAGCCATTTTGCCAAGGTTGGCACAATGGTTTCGAATTACGTTCGTGACATAAATAAAACAACTAACAGATGATGTTAATTAAAATATTATAACTTACATTTGTAGTGGATATCAAATTTGGAAATAGCAAACTAAAAAAATTAGCAAACGATGTTCGGAAGTGCAAAAAAGAGTTGGGTGAGCGGTAAGCAAACTTATTCTTAAGACGCCTCACGGATCTTCGCGATGCAGAAAACTTAGAAGATGTAAGGCATTTACCCGGCAGATTTCACGAGCTTAAAGAAACAAGAAAAGGACAGTGGGCGTGCGATCTCGACCATCCTTATCGCTTGATATTTGAACCTCAACAAAATCCAATACCTACAAACGCCGACGGTCAATACATCTGGTTCCAAATAATTGGTATCGAAATAATAGAAATAGTAGATTACCATTAAACACTACAACTATGGCAACTATTAACGAATTTTTCACAGATATTGCTTTCCATCCAGGAAATACGCTTGAGGAGAAACTTCAGGAAATGCAAATTGGTCCAAAGGAATTTGCAATCCGCACAGGCAAACCCGAAAAAACGATAACCGCAATTATCAAAGGAGATAGCGCATTGACTCCAGAGATGGCAATGCTGTTTGAAAATGTATTACAGATTCCTGCAAAATTTTGGATAAAAAAACAATCCAATTTTGACGAATATAAAGCTCGACAAAAGAGAGAAGTAGCACTTCAACAAGCTGCAGAATGGGCTCGAAAATTCCCTTATGCCGATCTTGTCAAAAAAGGCTGGCTTCCAGCAAAAACAAAAATTGAAGAAAAAGCTGCTGCGCTATTCTTATTCTTTGGACTAAGCTCTGAGGATGCTTGGAATGATTATTTCATCAACCAACAGTTAAAGGTAGCATTTAGAATTTCGCTAGCGCATATTAAAGAACCCTATGCCGTTTCAGCCTGGATTCGACAAGGCGAAATTCAGAGTCGCGAAATAATGTGCGGAGAATATTCAGAATCAAATTTCAAGAAAGCACTACCCGAAATAAAATCGCTAATGGCAGCACAGCCATCAGACTTCTTCCCTCAATTACAAGAAATCTGCCTCCGCTCTGGAGTGAAAGTGGTCTATACACCTTGCATACAAAAAGCACCGCTAAATGGTGCCACGAGATGGATAAATAACAACCCTGTAATTCAGCTTACTGGTAGATACAATCAAAATGACCGTTTCTGGTTTACATTTTTTCACGAAGTTGGCCACATATTTTTACACGGTAAAAAAGAGATTTTCTTAGAAGAAATTGCCTATTCTGAAGCCGATAAGATTAAAGAGCAGCAGGCGGATAATTTTGCGATCGAATGGACTTTTTCAGTAGAAGAAGAAGCAGAGGTCTTGGCATCATTCTCGCTTTCCATAGATCAGATAAAAGAATACGCCACCAAATTCAACACACATCCAGCGATGATTATTGGCCGCCTTCAAAAGTTGAAATTAATTCCCTACACCGTGGGAAGAGAATGCATTGTGAAACTAGATTTTGTCGATTAGCTAATTAAATTGCCACCACTTCCAATTAATCAAAAGCGGAAAATTAGTTTTAATAATAAATAGTATCTTTAAAGTATGATACGCGGTCAAAATACTTACTATTTCGCAAATCGTCAAAGCTAAATGTCGTTTTTAGACTCGAAAATATGCTTACCCTAATTATTTAAAAACATATAGTTATGAAAAGTTTCATCAAAGCATTTATAAGCTTAGTAATGGTACTGGCGCTTTTTGCATGTTCAAAAGAGGAGTTGGCATTAGATCCTGGAGTTCCAACAATTTTGGAAGGTAGAGTTTCTGATAACCTAAGAGGTCAAAACATTAGCAACTACAAAATCGTACTCGTAAAAAGTTGGAGCAGCTGTAGTAATTGGATGTGTGGAATTGATAGTAGAGAAGTAGCTACTGCATACACTGATGCAGATGGATACTATAAAATTGAATTTGATTAAAAATTAGAACCAAATGAACATTATGGACTAGCTGAACAATATTATGGTTCAGAATACTATCCACAATATTTGCCCAGTAATGGTATCCAACCTGGGCAGACCAATAGGATGGACATAAATGCTTGGAAACCAGTAAAGTTAAGACTAAACGTTCAAGTCGTGAATAATAATAACGCTCCGCTTATTGTAAGAAATGTGATTGATGGTGGCGATTCTGGATTTTTAAATGTCGAATTTTTCTACGAACAAAATGTAAGCCGTACAGTTGAATTAAAAAGTAAGCCGGGAACTGATATTAAAATAATTTTTTACTACGGCAACTCATACGAGTCCTATAGACAGAAAGTTTTTCTATACCATACGACATTGGAAGATGTACAGGAGCTTAATTATACCATTGACTGTTCGACTTTTTAGAGTGTGTAGGTTAGGCCCACAACCTCCGCACCATAATCTTCAACCTGTTTTGATAATCTTCCAAAAGCCAATCTTTGTAACTTTTGCTAGCATTTTCGAGGCATTTCACGTACTGCTTCACGCGCCATTCTATTTCTGGTTGTAAAGCTTCGGCAAGCGATAAAGCTTCAGATAATGTTTCGGCATTGTCAAGACACATTTTAGTATGTTGTCTAATTGAATCTTGAACTACAGTTTTACTTTTTTTATCCAAATCGATTGTTTCTTGAAAATGACTTTCAATATCAAAAGTCTGTACTAAAGTATTTGGAAACTTCGCTCTCAATTCAGCACTGATCGCGTGGGAAATCGATGATGAGCTGCCGGCAGAAGAGCTGACTTGTAATTGTTGCGCAAAAGCTTCGGGATTTTCGAACGCAAATTTCCAATCTACAGGAGCATCCCAAGCGCCAAAACGGTCCGTATTATTTCCTAAATCCAGAATGGTAAAAGTCTTCTTATTCGGAAGTTTTCGGGCTCCTCGACCAATCATTTGGTGGTATAAAGTAATGGAAGTGGTAGCTCGATTCAAAATAATTGTTTGCACCGTTGGCTCATCAAAGCCTGTGGTCAGAATAGAAACTGAAGTCAAAACCGCGCCTTTGGTCTGTTTAAACCACTTTAAAACTTTCTTACGCTCATCAGCAGGTGTTTTATTATCAAGATGTCTAATCGGAATTCCCGCTGCAGTAAAAGTATCTTGAACAGCAATTGAAGTTTGAATTCCATTATTGAAAATCAACGTCTTTTTTCCAGCGCTGTTTTCTTGATATGCCGTCAGAAGCAATTTCAACATCGCTTCAGATCCGTAAAGCGCGTGCGAAGATCCAACAGTAAAATCACCGTGAACTCCAGTTTTAAGAGTATTTAATTCGACATTATATTGCAGACATTTTGGACGTGCCAGATAACCGTTGGAAATCAAATCAGAAATACTTTCGCCCACCAAAACAGAGTCGTAATGGCGGTTCATAGGTTTGGCAACTGCCGAGCTAAATGGAGTTGCAGTAACGCCAATAACCACAGCATTTTTAAACTTTCCTAGTAGTTTTGAAAACGAATTATGGTGCGCCTCATCAATAATTACCAGTCCCACAGTTCCAACTTTAATCTTCTTTTTCTTGATTCGATTTTTCAGTGTTTCAACCATTGCAACGTAGCAGCTACAATCAGAAGTGAAATTTAGGTCGGTGCTCGTAATTAGGTTATTGGCAACGCCAAGATTTTTGAGCGTCGTGGAAGTCTGTTTGCACAGCTCTTTTCGGTGCGTCAAGATGGTCACCGTCTGCTTAGATTGCGATAGAAAACGTCTGGCAATTTCCGAAAATACCAGTGTTTTTCCGCCACCCGTTGGTAGTTGGTATAAAAGTTTCTTCGAAGTTCCCTTTTCTATAGTATCAAAAATTGAATTAATGTCGCGCTCTTGGTAATCATAAAATTTCTTAACCATAATAATTGTTGTTATTATCGTAAAAGTATTTACTGTCGACTTTTGAAAGTTTACAACATTCAGATTTGATTTTATAATTAAAAGCTTGTTTCTGTCAATTGTACTATTAGTTTTTCATTCGATCACTTTTTTTTTGGGCGGCTTGTGGCTGTTTCATTCTTCACAGCCACAACCGGGCCATCCACTGTATCTT
>JBBSRP010000001.1:0-39478 GCA_038242935.1 Flavobacteriales bacterium | reverse complement strand
TCGAGCAATTTTTTGCAGGTTTATTTGGACATTCAGATATCGCTTATGATCCAATGTCTGGCGGACGTCAGATGGGTGGACATTTCGCTACTCATAGTTTAAACGAAGATGGAAGTTGGAAAAACTTAACTCAACAAAAAAATTCAAGTGCCGACATTTCTCCTACAGCAGGACAAATGCCACGTTTACTTGGACTTGCTCAAGCATCAAAAATATACAGAAATTTACCAAATATCGACGCAACCAATTTTAGCGAAAGCGGAAATGAAATTGCTTGGGGTACAATTGGAAATGCAAGTACGTCCGAAGGTTTGTTTTTTGAAACAATCAACGGAGCTGGTGTTTTGCAAGTACCAATGGTGATGAGTGTTTGGGATGATGAATACGGAATTTCGGTTCACGCAAAATACCAAACAACAAAAGAGAGCATTTCTGAAATATTGAAAGGTTTTCAGCGTGATGAAGATACTAAAGGATATGAAATCTTTAAAGTAAAAGGTTGGGATTATCCTGAATTGATTTCAGTTTACGAAAAAGCAGCAAAAGTTGCGAGAGAAGAGCATGTACCAGTTTTGATACACGTTGTAGAAGTTACACAACCTCAAGGGCACTCAACTTCAGGATCGCACGAACGTTATAAAAATGCCGACAGACTTACTTGGGAAGGCGATTTTGACTGTGTTAAGAAAATGAAAGAGTGGATGGTTTCTTCGGGAATCGCTACTCAAGAAGAACTTGACACTATTGATGCTGATGCTAAGAAAGAAGTTCTTGAAGGTAAAAAAGCAGCATGGATTGCTTTTACAAAACCAATGCAAGACGAAAGAGCTGAATTAGTTTCGCTTCTTGAAAAACTTGCAGCAAATGAAAAAGTTGCCTCTTATATTTCAGATTTAAAATCTATAAAAGAACCAATACGCAAAGATATTCTGAGCACAGCACGTAAAATTTTACGTCTTGTCATCAAAGATTCTGCTCATGCCGAATTATCTTCGTGGATTCAAAGTTATACAAAGAAAATTCAGCCTAAATTTAGCGCTCACTTATTTTCAGATTCCGCACAAAATGTGTTTTCTGTAGAAGAAGTACTTCCTGTTTACAACGAAGATTCGCAAGATGTTGATGGCCGAGTAATCATCCGTGATAATTTTGACTCAATTTTTTCAAAATATCCAGAAGCACTTATCTTTGGTGAAGATGCAGGAAATATTGGAGATGTAAATCAAGGATTGGAAGGTCTTCAAGAGAAATATGGCGAAATGCGCGTTGCAGATGCTGGAATTCGCGAAGCTACAATTTTAGGTCAAGGAATCGGAATGGCGATGAGAGGCTTGCGCCCAATTGCCGAAATTCAGTATTTGGATTATTTGCTTTATGCAATTCAAATTATGAGTGACGACCTTGCAACTTTGCAATACAGAACTTGCGGAAAACAAAAAGCGCCGCTTATTATTCGTACTCGTGGTCACAGACTAGAGGGAATCTGGCATTCAGGTTCGCCAATGGGAATGATAATCAATGCTATTCGTGGAATTCACGTTTTAGTACCACGTAATATGACCAAAGCAGCAGGTTTCTACAACACATTACTGCAAACTGACGAGCCAGCCTTAGTTATCGAATGTCTGAATGGTTATAGATTAAAAGAGAAAATGCCAACGAATATTGGAGAATTCAAAACACCTATTGGAGTTGTCGAAACACTTACAAAAGGAACTGACATTACACTTGTTACTTACGGATCTACAGTTAGAATCGTTGAGCAAGCAGTAAAAGAACTTGAAGAAGTAGGTATTTCTTGCGAGCTTATAGATGTTCAATCATTACTGCCTTTTGATATCAATCACGATATTGTAAAAAGTGTTGCAAAAACTAATAGACTTTTAGTAATTGACGAAGATGTTCCTGGAGGAGCTTCTGCTTATATTCTTCAAAAAGTAGTTGATGAGCAAAATGCGTATAAACATCTTGACAGCAAACCTGAGGCATTAGCGTCAAAAGCGCACAGACCGTCTTATGGTACAGACGGAGATTATTTCTCAAAACCATCTGTTGAGGATGTATACGAGAAAGTTTATGCAATGATGCACGAAACAGATCCAGCAAAATACCCAAGTTTATTCTAGGGATTTAAATATTTATTAAAAGCCAAAGATTCGTCTTTGGCTTTTTTTGTTTAAAAAATGTTGTAGTTTTAATAATTAAAGTATAGAAAAGTTGATTGCAAAAGAGAGAAAAAACTTGATTTCCGAAATACTTCTAGAAAGTGTAGACGCCAAAAAAATTCAAGTAAAAAAAGGCGATATTCTATTTCGAGAAGGACAGAAATCTAATTTTTATTATCAGGTGATTTCTGGCGAAATCAAAATGAATAACTTTAATGATGAGGGTAAAGAATTCATCCAAGGAATTTTTACGGCAGGTAGCAGTTTTGGCGAGCCTCCGCTCCTATGCGATCTTACTTATCCCGCAAATGCAGAAGCTTTGACAGATGCCGAGCTTTATACCGTAGAGAAGAAAGCTTTTTTCAAATTACTTCTTGCCAATCCCGAAGTGAATTTAAGTATTTCGCAATATTTAGCAGAAAGACTTTACTATAAATCAATGATGGCGACGGAAATTTCGACGCAGGAGCCAGAACATAGAATTTTGAAATTAATCGATTATCTAAAGTCGCAAGAAAATGATTGTAAAGAAACTAAATACAGAGTGGCACTCACACGTCAACAAATCGCTGATCTTACAGGTTTGCGCGTAGAAACCGTAATACGCGCTGTAAAATCTTTGGAGCGAAAACAAGAACTGCTTATAGAAGATAGAAAAATATTCAGATAAATTTATCTTTTTTTGCCATTTATGACTCAACTCATAAAAGATGAATGTAAAAGGGTAGTATCTTTATACTATCAAAAAAAGATAAATCAATATATTATGACACTATATCAACGATCATTAGACAGAATACAAGGTGGAATATTTGGATTTGCAGCCGCTGGAATTTTAGCGCAAAGCTGTTTGGGCTCGGTTGCAGCAATGCTGATTTTGCAAAATGGTAAGAGCCTAGGTCAAATGATTGAGCTGCTATTAGTAGTATCGGTTACAATGGCTTTCAACGGAGGCGTACTGTCCAATCAAAAACCTAAGACACTTCTTAATCTGCTAATTATTAGCACAATTGTAAACTTTACTATAGCAGTAATAAATCTGCTAACGTTCGTTTACTAAAACATTTATCGACATAATTTGGCAGAACTGCAAATTGGAATGAATTAGAGATAATTTATCTGATTCGCAGTTTTTTTATGCTGTTGGCTTTCGCCGAATGTTAAAACATCTTTAAATACCTTTAACATCAAAAGAGGATTTTAGAATTTTTTGTAATTTACAGATCCAAAAAAATAACTAAAACTAAATTTTAAAAAGTACTATGAAAAAGATTGTGATGTTCCTCTGCGTTTTAGCCTTTGTAGGTTGTAAAACCAAAAAGTCAATAGTTGAAAAAGTCGAAGCTCCCAAAATATTTCTGTTGACGGCAAATGAGATAGACAATACTCAAAAAGCCAAGGCATATAGTTTAGGAAAACGCGTTTTAATGACGTGCAATACTTCAAAGTTTCAGCCTTTTTCTGCAACTGATGCTACAGTTGATGTCAGAAAAAATACTACTCAAGAACGTCTTACGCAAACATGCCATAAATTTCGTCTAAAATATGGTTCATTCAAAGATTTAAAATTAGCCGAAGTTTGGTTAGACAATGACTCAGGTGAAACAATATACAGATTCAAAGCTGACTATACAAAACCAATTGCAAATAAAGAATTACGTGTTTTTATGAACAGCAACAATCAAGTTTCAGCAATAAAATCATTAGATTGGAAAGCTGAACTTTAATATATTAAAGATTAACCAAATTAATTAACCACAAGAATAGAAAATATGAAAGAGAAAATTTTATTTGTACTAACAAGTCACGGAACAAAAGGGAAAACCGGAGAAAAAACTGGCTATCATTTGGCCGAAGCTTCTCACCCTTGGAAAGTGTTGTCAGATGCAGGTTACGACATCGAATTCGTGTCGCCACAAGGTGGAAATCCGCCCGTCGATGCATTTGATCTCAGCGATCCCATCAATAAAGAATTTTGGGAAGATTCAAAAACCAACAAGAAAGTTGCCGATAGTATGAAGCCTTCGGAGGTCGATGCATCAGAATATAAAGCGATTTATTACGTGGGGGGTCACGGTGCGATGTGGGATTTGCCAGACAATATGGAGCTGCGCAAGATTACAGGCGATATTTATGAGAATAATGGTATTGTAGCAGCGGTTTGCCACGGTCCAGCTGGACTGGTAAACGTAAAGCTCTCAGATGGCTCATATTTGCTAGACGGTAAGAATGTGAATTCCTTTACTGACGAAGAAGAAAAAGCCGCAGGTATGGAAGATGTCGTTCCATTTCTGCTCGAATCAAAAATTAAAGAACGCGGAGGAATCTTTGAAAAATCCGGAATTCAAGAAGCACACGTTGTCACAGACGGCAGATTAATCACTGGCCAAAATCCAGCCTCGGCGACCGGAGTTGGAAAGGCAATTGTCGAAGCACTTAAATAAGCTATTAGCTTTTGGCTTTTAGCTGCTCAGTTTAACAAAAAACTGTCAACGGTTATGTTTTAACTGTTGGCGGTTTTTTTTAGCTTTTAGCTTCTTTGATTGCGGATAGTTGAAGAGATTATTTTTTTGGCTGTCGCCGAAAGAATATTTACCACAAATTGTCGGGAGAGAAAGATGACCAGTCTTCGTAAAATATCTTGCAGGGAATTTTGTCTTCGGTTGAAGCGGTAATTTTTAATAAATTACTTGAAGGTATTCTAAGACGTCTAGTGAAAATTCACAAGAAAAAGATCATTATTATTTTATATAATTACAAGCAATACTTTAAATTAGGTGCTATATTAAACTACATAGCAAATAGTTGAACATTAAAAACAATATATATAAAGTTATTTATGAATGTAAAGCCACGATTACTCAAGAGCAAAAATCGAGATACCTTCATTTCATTATAACTTGTAATCCAATCATTATAACTTGTAATCCAAAAAGTATAAGATCGTAAAATAAGAAAACACTATCTGCGTAATAACTTTTTGAAGCCTTCAAAACGGGTGAAACTTCAAAAAAGTTAAGAACATAATTCCAAAAAAATATCCGCTCGTTAAAGCGGATATCTATTTTAACGACTTTTTAAAAGAGTTAGCATTTCAGAAAACAGTTTGAAATTCCCCCAAATCGTGCTTTAAAACGTACTTGCGAAACTCAAAGGTCTTTTGCTCGTTAGCTTTGCTGTAAGAAAATATCATCGCTTAAATCGTCTATTATTGACCGCGAACCCAGTTCTAGAACCTGTTTGAATTTTCCAAAGCAAAAATCACTTTTACTCTCCACTACTTCCCCATTCTGGAACTTCCCAAGCAATTGGATTTTCATACCACAACGCGCCGTCTTTAACCACAAGTGGCGATTCGATATTATTTGTGTACAGATTTCCCGTTCCTAAACCTTGAGGCATTTTACTTTCCAAACAATATGTCCATTGCGCAATTGCATTGAGTCCGATATTGGATTCCAAAGCCGAGGTAATCCACCAACCGATATTTAGTTTTTCGGCGATTTCAATCCATTGCATCGAGCCCTTAAAACCTCCAACTAAACTAGGTTTCAAAATGATATATTGAGGTCGGATTCTAGTCAATAATTCCTCTTTTTCTGCAATCGAAAATACACCAATTAGCTCTTCATCAAGCGCAATAGGGATTTTGCTCTGTTTCGAGAGCTCTGCCATTGTGTCATACTGTTTTATTTGGATTGGTTGCTCTATGCTATGTATTTGATAACCAGATAGTATTTCTAATTTACTTAAAGCTTCATTTGCAGTAAATGCACCGTTAGCATCAACTCTGATTTCCATCATTTCGGGAGTGAAATGTGAGCGGATATAGGCTAATAATTCGATTTCTTTATCAAAATCTATCGCACCAATTTTGAGTTTTATGCAGTTAAAACCAGCCTCGATTTTCTCCTCGATTTGACCCTTCATTTCATCCGATGTTCCCATCCAAACTAGTCCATTTATCGGAACGCTCTTCTTCCCTTTTTCGAACTCCGAAGGAAATAATTCGAAAGGAGTTTTGCCTTCAAGCGACTTGAAAGCAGTTTCGATTCCAAACTGAATCGAAGGAAATTCCAGCAGCTGATTCCACAAACGGACGGCACCAAGATGAATATTTTCGCAAGTCCATTTGAGCTTTTCTTCGTAATCATCGCGATCATCGATACTCAAGCCGCGAAGTATTCCGCACTCGCCTATTCCGATCTTGCCGTCGTTTTCGAGCACTATAAACCAAGTTTCCTTAGTTGTAAGCACACCGCGTGAAGTGCCACTCGGTTTTTTGAACTCGAGCACATATTTGTGATAATTTGCAGTCATAATAATATGGTTGTAATGAATGAGAAGCCCCTAACCCTGATAGAAGCGAACCCGAGCGAAGCGAACCCGAGCGAAGCGAACTGGCGAAGCGAACTGGCGAAGCAAATCCCGGAGGACTAATGCTGCTTTTTTGCCGACAGAATAGAGCGACCAACAGTCCCGATAGCTATCGCGATCCTATTATGGCGTTGCAAAAAACAGCATTGGGCCGAGGAATTGAAGAGGATAGCAGGACCCGAGCAAAGCGAACTGGCGAAGTAAAATGTTCCTGAAAAATATTATAATTCTAGTGATTCGCCAATTTCTAACAGCATCAAATCCTTGTCTTTGTCAAAGAATTTACGCTTAGCTTCAGCGTGATCAATTTCGATAAATCCGAAAGTATCGTAGTGGTACCCTAGAATCTTATCACATTGTACAAAATCTGACGCGATTATTGCATCATCGACATCCATCGTAAAGTTGTTGCCTATCGGGAGAATTGCAAGGTCAAGTTTGGTTCGCATCGGAATCAATTTCATATCCATCGTAAGCGCCGTATCTCCAGCGATATAAATATTCTTATGCTCGCCTTCAATCACAAAACCAGCTGGATTACCGCCGTAAGTGCCGTCAGCAAAGGAACTAGAATGAATTGCATTGACCATCTTAAGACGTCCAAAGTCAAAATCCCAACTTCCACCGTGATTCATAGGATGCGTGGTAAAGCCTTTCTTCTCGTAATAGCCTGCAACTTCCGCGTTGGAAACAATTGTGGCATTTGTACGCTTTGCAATCGCCTCCACGTCTAGCGTGTGATCCTGATGCGCGTGAGTAAGTAGAATATAATCAGCTTTAAGTTCATCAATATTAATATGAGAAGCTTGTTCATTTGCCGAAATATAAGGATCGACAAGGATATTAATATTTCGAATTTTAAGTCCTAATGAGGCGTGACCGTAGAAAGTAATAATCATGATAGTAGATTTTAAGCATTATTTACAATGATATCTGAAATTAGGTAAATTAACCCTAAACACAATAAAACCGACAGGAAAAATGTACTCAAGGCAAGTTTTTTAAGTTCCGGATCTAGTGCTCTCGGATCTTTATTACGAGCGACACGTCGTAAGTGAATCGTTAACGGAATGAATGCAAATAGGAATAAATATTGGTCAAATTTGAATCCGACACCGTTATAGATAAGAGCAAAAATCACCATACAGACCATTGCTGTAATGACTAAAAAGAAGTGATATTTTTTCGCATTTGCTCCGCCGATTTTAACGACCAAAGTATTTTTTCCAACTTTTCTATCCGAAATTTCATCTCGCATATTATTTAGATTCAGAACTCCTGTACTTAACAAACCGATTGAGATAGCAGGCAGAACTAGCTGTAAGTCAACTTGTTTTGAATGTAAAAAATTTACTCCTAAAGTACTTACTAAGCCAAAAAACACGAATACAAACATATCGCCATACCCTCTATAACCGTAAGCTGTATTTCCAACAGTATATCTGATTGCCGATGCGATTGCGAGAATTCCCAATACTAAAAAGAACAGAGAATATCCGATGTTTTCTTCTCCAAAAGCAAAATAAATTAGTGCTATCGCCGAAATTAATGTTAGCAATGAAGTAACAATAATTCCCGTTTTCATTGCAGCGGGCGATATAACTCCGCTTTGTATTGCTCGCTTTGGCCCTACTCGATCATCATTGTCTGTGCCTTTGATTCCGTCGCCGTAATCATTGGCAAAATTGGATAATATTTGAAGTCCTAAAGTTGTAAGAATGGCAAATGAAAACACTTTCCAACTGAATACATCTGTAGGTGTCAAAACCTCTTTTGTAGGGTTAGCAAGTGCGTAGATACTTCCTACAAGGATTCCGGAGATTGATAATGGTAATGTTCTTAAGCGCGCGGCTTCGATCCAATGTCTCATTGAGCTATTTAGTTTATTTTGTTCTGTTTAAATCATTACATCCAATTGCTATTGGAGGTTTCTATTTGGTAAATCCATCTGTTTACACTGCTTTGCAAAAGTGTATAATTTCCTAGTGTAAATGAGATATTCCCAGCGGCAGTATGGATTGTTACGCTTCCTATATCGATGTTTTTGTGCCAGAAACGCTGTGATGTTGTGATTGCCTGAATCTTTTGGATATTGACTCTCTCCTTTTCTACATCCCACGCGCCACTTTGCTTAATAATTGTTTCAGGCCCGATAAATAATTGATAATTCTTAAAGCTAAAATAGGAAATAAGCAGCACAGTAAAAATGTAGAACGGAATAATTATCTCGAAGTTATCAATATTTTCCTTCGCATTTAAGTAGAAAGATAGGTAGCTGAATGCAGGAATACCAATAAAAATAAACAATATAAAGACTAGTTTTCTCCAGTTTGCTTTTAATTTCAACGGATGCTCCTCCGTTGTAATAAAAAGCATTTTCATAATAGCCTGACTTTCTGCCTTATCACAACCGGGAATCTCTAATATTGATTTTGAGTTTTGAGCGTTCCCACCAAGCGCTTGTCTGATTTTAATCTGAAAAAGATTCATCTTTTTCTGAAAGAAATTCTGTGAAATGCTTGCAATCTGAACTCTTTGAGGCTTTAGTAATGTGCTTTTTGTCTTTAGCAATCCGTACGAGAGCAGCAGTGAATTATTCTCTTTTAGAATCGTAAAGTTGAAGTATTTAAGAATTATCGTGACAACATTAATAATAAGGATTAGTAGAATTCCGATTGTACCGAGCACTAGCGTTAATTGAAGTCCAATACTTTGATTGAGATAATTGTCGATTTGCTGCTCGTCTAAAACTTCACTTTCAGCAAACTTCATTATATTATCGTAGATCGTTACTCCGAAAGCCAATAATAACGAGATTGTTTTAATATAATTGGAAGTAATTCCCACTTTGAAAAGCGACATAAAACCAATCTGCAAAAAGGTTTCTTGTTGTGAAGTTGCGTCATCTTGCAATTCGTCCTCTTCAGTTTTAGAACTCTGGAAATTTAGGAGCTGCGATTTAAGCATTGTCGCCGCTCCGTGCGAAAGCGCTTTAATCTTAGCCTCACTTCCCGAAGCGCCTGCGGTGTCTACTTCAAGAGTATAAACGTTTATAATTCGTTGCAAAAGGTTTTGAGTGATATTTACTTGCTGAATTTTTGCAAGTTTAATAACCGTTTTTGTCTTGTTTAAAACCCCGTGTGTTACTACGAACTCTTCTTGCTCTACATCGACATAAAATCTGAAGTTTAGATATTTTAGATATGCAGCAATTGCCATTACTGCAAAAATACCGATTGCCGTTAACGCAACATAAAGTTTGTTTATAGATTCGAGTTTAAAGAGATACACAACCAAAAGTGGCCAAAAAGCACGAGCGGTTTTCTGGATTGTATCGGCAAACATTACGAGGATTCCGATTTTGGATTGACGTTGCGGCTCTTGAAACTGTGTATCCATTTACAGCTGCTTTAAGATTTTTGCCGTGAGCAAAATTTTGATTCGCTCTGCATCTTCTTTTTTAATTCCTGGAATTTCAATATCACTTCCTTTTCCTCCTGCAGTGAAGATTCCGACTTTGGCAAGGTTGAATTGTTTTGAAACCAAACCTTCAAATAAAGTTACGTGTTGAACTCTATTGTAAGGAATTACAGTTGTATTAATTGTGATATACCCACTTTGAAAGATCACATCGTGATCTCTGAAAGCATATTTTTTACTTTTGAAGGAAAGATATTTCGAACCAATTACCAACAAGCAAAAGACTGCATATACTCCTGCAATGATTAAAGTCTGACTAGGAATTTCTGGCTGAAAGTAAAAAAACGAAAAACCTGCAAGTCCAAAAACGATCAGAAATATAATGCTGTTTATCAAAACAACTTTGGAATAATCTGCTTCAAGAGGTGTTAAAACTACTTCTTGATAAGCGGGGAAATCGTTGGTTTGTATCTTCTGATTGCTAAAGTTCTCCAAGTTTTTGAGTATTATAGTTTAGTAAAAAGCAAAAAAAAGGCTGTTTATGGCAGCCATTTCTTTTCAAAATTTGGTTTTCTTTTTTCTAAGAAAGCATCTCGACCTTCTTTTGCTTCGTCGGTCATATAAGCAAGTCTTGTCGCTTCGCCAGCAAAAACTTGCTGTCCAACCATTCCATCATCGGTCAAGTTCATTGCGAATTTCAACATTTTGATAGACATTGGCGATTTTCCAAGTACTGCCTGAGCCCATTCGTAAGCAGTATTTTCTAAGTCGTCGTGAGGAATAACGGCGTTCACCATTCCCATATCAAAAGCTTCTTGAGCTGAATAATTACGACCTAAAAAGAAGATCTCTCTCGCTTTTTTCTGCCCAACCATTTTGGCAAGATAAGCAGATCCATATCCACCGTCAAAGCTTGTAACGTCTGCATCGGTTTGCTTAAAAATAGCGTGTTCTTTGCTCGCAAGCGTCATATCGCAGATAACGTGCAAACTGTGACCACCACCAACTGCCCAGCCTGGAACAACGGCGATAACCACTTTTGGCATAAAGCGAATAAGTCTCTGAACTTCCAAAATATTCAAACGATGCATTCCATCCTCGCCCACATAACCTTGATGTCCTCTAACTTTTTGATCTCCGCCACTGCAAAAAGAGTATACTCCGTCTTTACTTGACGGCCCTTCGGCAGAAAGAAGTACTACTCCAATAGAAGTATCTTCTTGCGCGTCATAAAATGCTTGATACAATTCGGCAGTAGTTTTTGGTCTAAAAGCATTGCGTACGTCAGGTCTGTTAAACGCGATTCTCGCCACACCATTGCGCTTTTTATAAGTTATATCTTCAAATTCTTTTGCGGTAGTCCATTGAATTTCAGCCATAATAAACAGAAAATGTTTTAGATAGTTTGTATTATATAATAAGGATTAAAATTATTCTTGCTCTTTTACAAGATAAATTCCGTCTTCTTTAATTTCGATTAGTTTTTCTTTATAAAGTAATCCAATTGCCTTTTTAAAGGTTTTTTTACTCATTTTAAGAACTGTTTTGATGTCTTCAGGGTGCGAATTGTCATTTAATCTCAAGAAACCACGGCTCGCTTTAAGCTCATCCATAATAAGTTGAGAATTTGGCTCCACATTTTCGTAACCTGGTTTCTGAAGCATTACGTCAATCTTATTATCAGGACGAATTGTTTTGATCCATCCAATCATACGATCTCCGGTACGAATAGTTTCGTCAAAAATTTGATCCTTATAAACGAGTCCTTTGTAAGCTTCGTTAATTATTACATTTACCCCAGAATCTGTAATATGCGATACAATTAAGTCCACTTCTTCGCCTTCTTCAACCTTTAAATCCTCATTTTTAAGAAACTGATTTGTTTTGCTTGAACCTACAAGACGATTTGTTTTCTCATCCATTGTCATATAAATCAAATAGCGTTTCCCTTTTTCCATCGGACGTGCTTGCTCTTTAAACGGAACAAAAAGATCTTTTTCAAGTCCCCAATCCATAAAAGCGCCAAACTCATTGATGTAATTCACACGTAAAAGTGAAAATTCGTGTAGGTAAATATATGGTTCTAATGTTGTAGCAACAGGTCTTTCTTCGTGATCCAAGTAAAGGAAAACGGTAATTTTATCTCCAATTTCGTACTGTTCTGGAATGTATTTATTTGGCAATAACACAACATCTTCGCTATCGTCTGTTCCCAGATATAGTCCCGGCGGCGTGTGTCTTAATATTGTTAATGTATTATCTACTCCTATATTCATTGTAATGTATTCTAAATTTATTTGTGTGTAAAGATACAAAGATTGAAACTCTCTAATAATATTATGTTTGCAATAAGATTAGGTGAATTTATCCCCGTTTAAAGTGCTTTGAAATAATCCAATAGTATCTGATCGTTGATCAAAGTTGGGGTGAAGATTTCAAGTATTGTTGGTTTTGTATTATTTCTGTATAATTTCGGCAGTTCTACTTCTACTTCTATATCATCGCTTGCGCTAAAATACGTAAAGCCATACATATCAGCTAAATTCTCGGCATTGAGACAATGTGAAGTTTCGAAGAATTCATTAAAAACTTGGGTTTCCTGATGTCCGGGCAAAATTCTAAAAATTCCTCCTCCTCCATTATTGACAATGATAATTTTGAAATTTGAAGGTATGTACTTATTCCACAAAGCGTTGCTATCATAGAGAAAACTGATATCTCCAGTAATTAAAACCGTTTGTTTTTCTTGGGCAAAAGCAGCTCCAATTGCGGTTGAAGTACTTCCTTCAATTCCACTTGTACCGCGATTACAGAAAACTGCGATTGAAGGATCAATATCAAAAAGCTGAGCGTATCTAATTGCTGAACTATTGCTAATTTGGAGTTGACAATTTAGCGGTAATCTGCCTAAAACTACCGAAAATGCATTAAAATCTGAGAATGGAAGCTCATCTAAATAATCCTGATGCATTTCTTTTCTATGCTCTTTGATTGAAAGCATTTGATCTCGATAATCACTTTTAGTTGAAGGTTTTTCTGGCAAAACTGCATTAAAAAACACCGAAGGATCCTGAATTATATGTTTTGTAAGCACTCCAAAAGTATCATAAGCGCGAAGTTTATCAATATGCCAATGATTTTCTGGTTTTGACTTTCGCAGAAATTGCTTTATCCTTTTGGAAACCACCATCCCGCCGAAAGTCAGCAATAAATCAGGTTGAAAATTCAGAAAATCTTCTTCCGAAAATGGTGTAATAATTCTATCGATGTTTCCAATAAAATTAGGATTATGAAGATTTGAAGTACTTTCTGTCATCACCACAATCGAAGGATCGTTGGCTAATTTCTCTAGAATTTCTTCTGAAATTGTATGAGGATCATTGACTCCAACAAGAATAAGTTTCTTTTTGAATTCGCGCCAAAGTGCCATTTCTTCTTTAAAATCAAACTGAAGTTGAATTGTAGATTCAAAAGTAATATTTGGAATAGACACCGCTAAAACTTCTGTAGTTTGATATAAAGGTTCTTCAAAAGGAACATTAATATGGACAGGACCTTTTTGTTCTTTTGAAATACTGATTGCTTTTGCGATTTCTAAGTCGTTTTCGTCGCTTGATTCTTCAGATAAATTGGCGTTGTAAAGAGAATGATTTTCAAAGACATTTCGCTGTCTGATTGTTTGTCCGTCGCCAATATCGATTTTCTCGGTAGGACGATCGGCAGAAATTATAATAATCGGAATCTGACTATAAAAAGCTTCGGCAATTGCAGGATAATAATTGAGCAAAGCCGAGCCAGAAGTACAAATAATAGCAACAGGTTCTTTGGTTTGCTGTGCGATTCCCAATGCGAAGAATGCCGCACAACGTTCATCAACGATACTAAAACACTTAAAATTTGGGTTATTCACAAATCCTATGGTCAGCGGAGCATTTCGGGAGCCGGGAGAAATTACAATATTTGTAATTCCGTGAATGCGACAACTTTCGATGACAGTTTGTGCCAAAGGAATTTGAGGATAAATCATTTATAGTATTTTAAATTTGATGTGCTTAATCTATTTCTGAATCAACTCACAAATTTAACATTTAGCATCGAAATAAATAGCCAAATTCCTTCTAAAATTTCAGTTGAAAGGAGTGTTTATGTTTAAAAATCGCTTTTAAAGATCTAGCAATTTTCGGTTAGGAAAAAGCCAAAAATAAAAAGTTTAAATATCTATTGAAAAGTTAATTCTTAAGCAAGAAAAATTTCTGAAATTAGTAGAATTACTTTGGCGAAAGCCATATTTTATTATGTACTTTGACCAGTTTTCCGAGTGGATTCGTAACTTTCTGCTGCCTTTCTGTTCCTTTCCTACTATTCCTCTACATTTCCTGTTATATCAAAGCTTTTGGAATCCGCGGCTCTAACAAAAACATCAATCACATTTTCACCAACAGCCATATCATAAAATCCCCAAGTAGGATCAAATAAAATTAGTTCGCCAAGTGCTACGGAACAATTTTCGAAAGTGATTATGATGATTTTATCTTCTGATGATCGAAGGATCTTCTTTATTGAACCTTTTACCACAATTCCACCTTCGAATTTTAAGGTAGCAACTTCATCTTTTATGATTCCATACTTGCTCAAGGTTTCTAAAGACATCACTTCTATTGGTAAATCACTATCGATTAATTTACCCAAGGCAGTACCGAAACCTTGTGGATGCTGCAATTTGCTATGGTTGGCGAGTTCTATATAGTTATGCGATAAAGCAGACTTGCCAGTTGTTTGTAAATAAATTGGCTGATTATTGGCGGAAATTATCTTAGAAAACACGCCAGAAATTTGAAGCCCGCTGCTTAATTCGACTGTTGAGATTTCTGTCAAATCGAGATCGACGTTAGTATAAATGTCATAATTCCTGTTTTCGCCAGCTTTTTTGAAATATGTTGACAGTATTTTTTTAAGTTCGCTTGTTTTTATTGGTGAATTCATACTTGGGAAATTATTTATAGATAATACTAGATAATTTTTTCTCAGAATCAAAACATATTAAAATTTAATAATAATAATAATAATAATAATACTGTATATTTCCGCTCTTGGAAAGTGATATTTAAGTATTTTTGCAAAAAAAATTGTTAGACACTAAAGTTTTTCAAAATCAATCTTTTCTAAATGAATATTAAAATACGCAATTGCGAAATCTCAGATCTTGATGCTGTATTGGAAATTACAAATTATGCTATCCTGAAGACAACTGCGATTTATGACGATGAGGCTCGGACGATGGATGAGCTAAAATGTTGGTATTCTGAAAAACAGGAAAAGGAATTTCCGATTTTTGTAGCTGTGAAAGATGAGAATGTAGTTGGTTTTGGAACTTATGGAGCCTTTCGGCAAAAATATGGAAGTCGGTTCACAGTCGAACATTCGGTTTATGTAAATCCTGATGAAAACGGAAAAGGAATTGGATCGATGCTTTTGGCTGCATTAATTGCAAAAGCGAAAAGCCAAAATATGCGAAGTATGATTGCAGCGATTGATGCTTCAAACGAAGCTAGCGTCGCATTTCATCGCAAATTTGGCTTTAGCGAAATAGGTATTTGCCACGAAGCAGGTAATAAATTTAACCAGTGGCTTGACTTATTACTGATGGAGTTATTGCTTAAAGACTAATCTTTACGCTTTAATCCAATTGATAATTTCTGAATCGTAAGGTTCAACTTTAGACATTAAAACTTTTTCAAGCTGTCCGTTTTCATTGATTAGGTATTTCTGGAAATTCCATTTTACATCTGAATCTTCAAGTCCGTTTTGGCTTTTTTGAGTCAAAAATTGATATAATGGATTCATATCATCTCCTTTTACAGTAATTTTTTCCATCATCGGAAAGGTCACACCGTAGTTTTGGGTGCAAAAAGCAGCAATTTCCGAGTTTGTTCCAGGCTCTTGACCATTGAAGTCATTAGTTGGAAAACCAATAATTACTAGTCCATCATTTCCGTACTCTTTGTACAATTTTTCTAGACCTTCATATTGCCCAGTGTAACCACATTTTGAAGCAGTATTTACAATAATGACTTTCTTGCCTTTAAGTGAAGCAAGATCAAAAGTTTTGCCATCGATATCAGTTGCTTTATAATCGTAGATAGATTTTTTCATAACTTTATTTTCTGTGGTTGTTGTTTTATTTGATTTTTGAGCACAAGATGTAGTTGTTGCACCTACTGTAAATAATAGCATTAGCGAAAAAACTGAAATAAACTTAGACATAACTTTTTTATTTAGAGCTAAAGTAGTGAAAGATGTCTATCCAGTGAATTCCACTAAGTTAAAGTACTTTTAAAATTTCGCTTGAGTCTTTCTCCTTAATATATAGCCCGTTCTTCAACTTCTAATAAAAGAATTGATAAATTTGCAAAAAAGAAACAATGCCGCTAGACGAACTACTAAGTCTGATTGTGAGCCGTGACAAACGGGCTTCCTATTATATATATGATACGTATGTAGAAAGTTTGTATGCTATAATTTGCCATTCAATTGACAAGCAAGAGATTGCAGAAGAGGCGCTATTTGAAGTTTTTGAAAAGATTTTTGCAAATATTTCTCAATTTAGCGACAGTAAAGGTACTTTCTTTGGATGGCTGCTTAGTTTATGTCGTGAAACTATTCACGATAAGCAGACAGCCTTAAATACGGAAAAACGCGAAAATCATAATTTTGTTTCTATTATTGGAGGAAATTTTACTAAATTTTCGGTTGTAAAAGAATATGGAATTCAGGAATTTGTAAAGAATCTACGTCCAAAATCAGTTCAGCAGTTGGATTTATTACTATTTAAAGGAAAAGATATTGCAACTACTTCTGAAATATTAGAAATTTCTGAAGAGCAATTATTAACGCAAACAAAACATGGTATCGATGATCTTCGTGCCGCTATCGAAAATTAGAATATGACAACTAAAGAATATATAGCTTCGGGACGATTGGAAATGTATGTTTTGGGACATCTTACTGCGGAAGAAAATATCGAAATTGGCAAATTGCGTCGTGAAGATTCTGAGATAAATTTAGAAATAGAAAAAATAGAATCAGCAATTATTCAGCTTACTTCGGCGGTTTCCCCTACTCTATCTTCGGAAATGACTGATGCGATAATTAGTGCACAAACTCCACACTCTACAAAATTAGAGAAAAAGAAAAGAACAAATTGGGCAGCGATTATGGGCTGGACTTCGAGTTTACTTCTGCTATTAGCAGCAGCTTATTTTGGTTACGAAAACTATGGTTTAATGGAAACCCATTCTAAAAGTCAAAATGAAAAAGCGGCAATGTTGGTTGAAAATGATTCAATAAAACAATTGGAACTTCGAAATGAATCACTTGTAGAATTACTTAGACTTGCAGAAACTCAAAAACACCTTCTTGAATCTGAAGATAATTCGACTGATGTTACAGCGACATTATTTTACAATCACAATGAACTGACTGCGATTTTAGATTTATCAAATCTTCCTGTTTTGGGTCAAGCAGAAGTGTATAAATTGTGGACGGTTACTGAAACCGAAGAAAAATTGTTGTATAATAGCGTATTCATCAATAAAGATCCCGAAATAGAGAAAAGCAATTTATATCTACTTGATGGAATAACTGCAGATTCGTTTGTATTGAGCATTGAAACCGATACTAATGCAATCGAGCCATCCGCTATTCGATTTATTCAAAAAGAAAAAAAGTTATGAAAAATATAATCTTGATTCATGGCGCACTTGGTCACAGTTCACATTTTGATGCTTTGTCGAAATCACTTTCTACAGATTTTAAGGTGTATTCATTACTATTTAGAGATCACGGAATCGATAATGCTTCGCACGAGAAATTGAATATTTCGAGATTGGTAGAAGAATTGGATGAATTTATAGATGCAAATAATATAGAAAATGCTAATGTTTTCGGGTACAGTATGGGCGGTTATGTAGCATTATGTCATTCGTTGAAGTGGAAAAATAAGATTGAAAAAATCGCGACACTTGCTACTAAATTTGATTGGAGTCCTGAAATTGCTTCAAAAGAAACTTCTTTTTTGAATGCAGATATCATAGAAGATAAAATTCCGCATTATGCTGAGCAGCTAAAGAAGATGCACGGCGAAAAGGATTGGAAAACGCTATTGGCAAAGACTGCAGATTTAATGACAAATATTGGCGATCAAGATTATTTGGCATCTAGCAATCTTTCGGATATTAAAATTCCTGTGCAGTTGATGCTGGGCGATTCTGATAGAATGGTTAGTTTGAAAGAAACATCGGCAACTTATCGTGAACTTGCAAAAGCTACTTTGGCGGTTTTACCGAATACAAAACATCCTCTTGAAACTTGTAATATTGAACTTTTAAGTCTTTTGCTTCAACAGTTTTTTGGTTAGTATACAGATTTCAGGCGACCTTTTGTATTTTGAGAAAAGAATTTTTTACTGCTGAGTACTTCTTTATAAATGAGACAGAAATCTCTAAGATGTTCTTAAAAAAATTCTTCTTCAATCTTCTTTATTGTATTTTTACAAGTGATCCTTTTTTAGACATATATATTAAGGACAAAATTACTAACCAAATAATACAATTATGAAAAAGTATTTTGCAATTCTTCTGTTACTTACAATCAGTTTAAATTCGTTTGCACAAAATGTTTGGGCTGCCGATCTTGACCATTCAAAACTTACTTTTAGCATTACCCATTTAGGAATTTCGGATATTGATGGACTATTCAATAGTTTTGAAGCAACAATCAGCAGCAACAAAGCGGATTTTAGTGATGCAGTGTTAGAGATGACTGCCGATATCAAATCTATTAACACGCAAGTTGAAGCTAGAGACAAACATTTGAGAAGTCCTGACTTTTTTGATGTGGAGAAGTTCCCAAAAATGTATTACAAAAGTACTTCTATCAGAAAAGATGGAAAAGAGAAAGGTAGATATATTTCAAACGGTTACTTGACTATGCACGGAATCGTTAAGCCTGTAGAGTTGAAATTATGGTTTAGAGGAACTATGGAAAACCCAGCAAACAAAAAGACTTCTGCAGGATTTCAGGTTACAGGTTCACTGCAAAGAAGTGATTTTGATTTAGGTTCTAAATTTCCAGAATCGATATTGAGTAACGAGGTAATGCTAAAGGCAGATGTTGAATTTTTAAAAAAATAAAAACGATAAATGTATAAATTAAAAATCATATCGTCTACAGTACGACCTTCACGAAAAGGGCCGCTAGTGGCTCAATGGGTCGCTGAACAGGCAAAAAAGCACAAAGAATTTGATGTAGAAGTAATCGATCTTGGAGAAGAAAATTTACCAATGATGAATGAGCCAAATCATCCATCGATGAAAGATTACAAACACGAGCATACAAAAAAGTGGAGTGAGAAAATTGACGAAGCAGATGCTTTTATATTTGTCACTGCAGAATACAATCATAATTTTCCAGCGCCACTGCATAATGCACTGGATTATCTTGTTCAGGAATGGCGTTTTAAACCAGCAGGAATTGTAAGCTACGGCGGAATTTCGGCGGGAACAAGAGCTGCAAATTCCTTGAAAACTGCCTTGTCTACTTTGAAAATGGTTCCGCTTGGAGAGGCTGTAAACTTTGCAATGTTTGATAAGTATATCGATGAGAACGGAAATTTTACTGCAAATGAGGTTTCAGAAAAGTCTGCTAATGCTATGTTGACACAATTGGCAAGGTGGGCAAAAGGGCTTCAAAGCATCGAAAAAGATGTTTAGATAGAATACTTTTTTAAATAAAATAAACTCTCAAATGAAACTATAAAATTGGCTTTGTTTGAGAGTTTTTCTTTTGGTACAATTTCAGATCAGTTTAGTTAATTGTTTTAAATGCTATCTCTAGATTTGAAAGAGAATTGCTATAATGTTCAGATTATCTACCACCGTGATTGCCGTAAATGAGGATCATTTTGCGAGAGGGATAATAGTGGAAATCCTTTCTTGTAGCTTTGCGGAGCAAAAGCTACAAGAAAGATTGGGAACGGATAGCCCGACCTGAGCCACATTACTGTTTCTATTTTGCAGGGTCGTTCTGGCGAAGGTCTCGCCCAAATAATTCTACTTAAACACCTTTTAAAGGAAATTTTCAAGACAAAAAAAAACTCTCAAATGAAACTAAAAATCAGTTTTGTTTGAAAGTTTATCTTTTAGAAAAAATAAATTTTATTACTTCTTCTTGAATTTATTAGTTCTCCAATAAGAGACGGTCGCCAAAATCGCGATTGCCGCAACAGAATAATATATAAATGAGGGAGTTACAACTTTGTCACCGCTAGCATAAGAATGCAGACCTGATAAGTAGAAATTCACTCCAAAATAAGTCATCATAATTGAGTAGAAAGCCAAAACGCTCATCAGATTGTAAATCCATTTTCCTCGTAATGCAGGCACAAAACGAGCGTGAATTACAAACGCATAAATCATAATACTAATAAGTGCCCAAGTTTCTTTTGGATCCCAGCCCCAGTAACGACCCCAGCTTTCATTGGCCCACTGTCCTCCAAGGAAGTTACCAATAGTTAGCATAATAAGTCCAATTGTAAGTGCCATTTCATTGATGTATGTGATCTCTTTTATATTAAGATCCATCTTTTCTTTATTCTTTTTTGTAGTAAATACCATCAAGAATAACGAAACTAATCCCAAAATCATGGCAAGTGTAAACGGCCCGTAGCTACCTACAATTACTGCAACGTGAATCATTAACCAATATGAATCTAGAACAGGTTGAAGGTTTGCAATTGCAGGATCCATCCAACTCCAGTGCGCAATCATCAAAATCATTGAAGCTACAAATGTTCCTGAAGCGACAGTTAATTTTGATTTTCTGTCAAAAGCGAGTGAGAAAAACATTGTTGCCCAGGCTACATAAATCATAGATTCGTAAGCGTCACTCCAAGGTGCGTGACCCGAAATATACCATCTTGCCGCAAGCCCTAAAGTGTGAAGGAAGAATAAAACGCCAATAAATATATGAAATGCATTGATGACAATGCGTATTGCTTTCTTTTCAAAAAAGATGTTTACAACTACTAATAGCAGCATTAAAACTCCAGCCATCATATACAAAAAGTATAGATTTTTGAAGATGTCATATTTATTATACAATATTTCTGATGTAATCTTGTCTTCGTGAGGCAGGACATCGTTACCATACTTTGTCTGAAATTTTTTAATTCCGTCAAGGAAAAAGTCAGCTTCTTTATAATCTTTTGATGCCGCAGCATTCTTTGCCGATAAAATATAAAGCGGTAATATTTTTTGCGTAAACAAAGAATCTGCTCCTTTAAGTCCAACTTCGTTCAGCTCCATATAGGAAACCCATTTATTGTTGGGATCGTTTGGAATTGGAAATATTCTTAGAATTGCTCCACTCAATGCTTGATTTAATAAAATAACCTTGCGATCTGTTTCTATAAAATCCTTTTGAAATTGATCTGGAACTGCTGCTTGATAAGCTGCATCTAGATATTTTGACAGTTTATAATTTCCAGTTTGATCAAAAAACTTGATAAACGGAGCATATTTTTCGTCTTTATTAATTCCGATGATATGACGAATACTGTCATTTCCTGGTTTTATGTAAATTAAAGGAACTTCAAACCAAGCGTTAGGAAACTGAACCATTGATAAGAAAACTTGATCAGCATTCAGCTTTTCGTATTTATCGCTTTTGCTTACTTTGCGAAGAAGTTCAGAAGAAAAAGTATTTACAGGCTTCATTCGACCACCTTGATCTTGAACGATCAGTCGGCCAAATTTTGCAGCATGTTCTTCACTTACAGCATTTTCATTGATGAATTTTTGAACCTCTTGTAAGGTTGGCATTCTTGTAGGAGCTGCGGTTGTGGCTGCACCTGTTTGTTCTTGCTCGTGATCGTGCCCGGCGTGCGTTGCGTGATCGTGCCCTTCGTGCGATTCTTGGGGTGGATTATTTTGTGCAAACATTCCAACACTTAAAAATAACAGAAGCATTGTCATTAGTTTGGCTTTTTTAGCTTTTACATTTTCTAATTTGCGTTTTAGATCGTCAAATCTTGTGTTTTTTGAGAACATTATCGCCATCATTCCTATATATAATAAAGTATAACCTAAATATGTAATTCCGCTTCCCCAGAAATCGTGGTTTACAGAAAGTACTGTTCCTTTTTCGTCAGGATGAAAAGAAGCTTGGAAAAATCTGTAGCCTCCGTAGTCCAAAACATTATTCATAAAAATTCTAGCATCAAAAGTTTCGTCCTTATCAATAACTGAAACTTGACTTTCAAATGAAGAATAACTCTTTTCTGTTCCAGGATATTTGGCAGCGATAAAGTCGTTTAATTTTATTGCAAAAGGAAGTTCGTAAGCTTTACTTCCGAAAAATACAGTGTAATCTAGACCGTCGATTGTAACAGAATGTGGCTCGCCAATACTTCCTTTGGCTCCAACAAGAGTTAATTCTTCCGATTTTCCATTTGCTTCTAGCGTTACAATAAGAGCATCGCTATTTGCGGTGCTTTTAAAATCATTATCAGATTTGAAAGTTTTTCTTCCCTTTACTGGTTCGTCAGGAAATACAAATCTAGCGCCACCAAGATTGTAAAGAGATCTCATTGCTAGTTGTTGATCGATATCTTTGGCCACAGCTGTCTGCGCTTGAGTTGCCATTGTCATAAACTCGCCTTCAAATGGAGACTGAATCGTCTTTCCATCTTCATTCATAGTAATGTTTATTGCTCCTTTTGTTGGAAAATTCAAAGCAAAAAGCACGTTGTGAATATTCTGAACTTCTCCTTCTTTAAGATAATGCTCATGACGAGAACCGTCACTTGACTCTACCAATTTCAAGTATAAACTACCGTTTTTATCTTCGGTAATTGTTTCTGTGGCGCCCATGATAAAATCTTTGTACTTGATTTTAAAAGGCTTTCCAGCAAAATTTTCGTTAATAGTAAAATTATTATTGGTAACGGGCGAGAAAAGGATTGGTTTTTCGAACGTCAATCGCTTCATTTCACCTTGATAATCACCATCTACAAAAATGGTAAGATATGTTTTATCTGAATAAAATTGTTTTTCGGTTGCTCCTTCTCTTATCGGCATCATTCCTTCATAACTGATGTAACGAGTGATAAAAGCTCCAAGAAGAATAAGAAGAAATGACAGGTGAAGCGTTAAAGTCGCCCATTTTTTCCATTGCCAAAGTTTGTATTTCTGGATATTTCCAAGAAAGTTTATGGCGAAGAAAACCATAATTGCTTCAAACCACCACGCGTTGTAAATAATAATTCGCGCAGTATCTGTATTATATTCGTTTTCTATGAAGGTACCAGCGGCCATAGCTAAGGCAAATGAGAGGAACAAAACGGCCATTAAACGAGTAGAAAATAAAAAAGAACCTATTTTATTAACCATGAGGTTGGAAATTTAATGTAAAGTGCTGCAAAAGTAGGTAAAATTGTCCACTATAAAGAACCGTTCAGCACTCATTTTATGGTTAAATTATTACTTATTGTCTACTGCTGAAATTATGGTCGTATTAGATTTTTTTGATAATTTAGCCAAATGATGAAAGTGACCATAATTGGATCCGGCAACGTAGCACAGCATTTAATCCGTGCATTCTCAACTAGTAAAAACGCAACTTTACAACAAGTACTTGTAAGACAAGTACAAAGCCTAAAAAATATTGTAGAATCGGCCAAAGTAATTACAGATTATCATGATTTATTAGATGCAGATTTATATATAATTGCAGTAAGTGACGCAGCGATTGCTGAAGTTAGTGAGCTCTTGCCATTTACTGATAGACTTGTGGCACATACTTCGGGCACGATGCCTCTTGATGCCTTATCCCCCAAAAATAGACGAGCAGTTTTCTATCCTTTGCAGACTTTTTCTAAAACAAAGAATGTTGATTTCAAAGAAGTTCCTCTTTGCCTTGAGGCTGAAAATGAGAAAGATCGTCAGATTATTAATTCAATAGGGACTTCGGTATCCAATAATGTCAACTTTATAGATTCGCAACAGCGTAAATCACTTCATGTTGCTGCAGTTTTTGTAAGTAATTTTAGCAATCATCTCTATTCTATTGGGGAAGAGATTTGTAATGATAACGATATTCCATTTGATATTTTAAAACCTTTGATAAAAGAAACTGCCGAGAAAATCATGCACTTAAATCCGCACAATGCTCAGACAGGGCCTGCGGTGCGAGGAGACCAGAATACAATTGACGCTCATTTAAAGTTTCTCAAAAATTCAGATTATAAAGACATTTACAGTTTACTAACACAATCAATTCAAAATGAACAATAAAAATTACAAAGAAATAATGAATGACATTACCACATTTATATTTGATGTGGACGGTGTGCTTACAGATAGTGCGGTGCATATTACAACTACTGGCGAAATGCTAAGAACTATGAATATTCGCGATGGTTATGCCATGAAAGCAGCAATAGAAAGTGGTTTTATTGTGTGTATTATTTCGGGCGGAAGCAATGAAGGTGTACGAGTACGACTGCGCAATCTTGGAATTACAGATATACATTTGGGCGCATCTGACAAAGTTGAAACTTTTAAAGAATACATTGATGTTTACAATATCAGAGCATCTCAGGTTCTCTATATGGGCGATGATATTCCAGATTATCATGTGATGCAATTGGTAGGACTTCCCACTTGCCCTCAAGACTCTGTAGCAGAGATAAAAAATATTTCGAAATACGTATCACATAAAAATGGAGGAAAAGGAGCTGTGAGAGATGTAATTGAGCAAGTCATGAAAACTCAGGGAAAGTGGCTCAAGTACTTTGATGCACAATACGATTAAGCTACATTTGTCAATCATATAACACCTTATTATGCTCGATTTTTTAAAAGTCATCAGATATCAGAATTTGATAATGCTTGCTTTGATGCAACTAATCTTTAGATATGGATTTCTGAAAATCCAGGAATTACCTCTTGCGCTAACGGATTGGCAGTATTCGTTGCTAGTTTTGGCAACTGTGAGTATAGCTGCAGGTGGTTATCTGGTAAATAATATATTTGATATCAATACTGATCTTATCAATAAACCAAAACAAGTTGTTATCGGCGAAAGCATATCCGAAGCTACTGCTTATAACTACTATGTAGTTTTGAATATCATCGGTGTAGGTTGCGGATTTTACTTATCAAATGCGATAGGCAAACCAGGATTTTCCGCTATATTTATCGTGATTGCCGCTACCTTATATATGTATGCAAGCAATTTCAAACAAACTATCTTAATTGGAAATATTATTGTAGCGCTTTTGCTATCGGTAAGTGTCATAATCATTGGAGTTTATGATTTATATCCTATCATTACTCTGGACAATCAAGCGATTTTGGCAGTGCTATTTAAAATACTAATGGATTATGCTATTTTCTGTTTTGTTTTAAATTTTATTCGAGAAATTGTAAAAGATTTGGCAGATGTAAAAGGAGATTATAACGACAATATGCACACACTTCCGATTGTTCTGGGCGTTTCTAGGACGGCAAGAGTCGTGTTTTTTCTTAGCTTTATTCCGCTGATTACGCTCTTGGTTTATATAAATACGTACTTCGTGTCAAGCGATTTATGGTATGCAACAATCTACGGACTTGTTCTAGTTGTTGGGCCTTTGATATATTTTACAATAAAAATGTGGTCTGCAAAAACAAGCGACGATTTTCAACATCTTTCAAATGTTCTTAAATTTGTAATTCTTTTTGGAATACTTTCTATCGTAGTAATTTCTCTAAATATCAAGTACAGTGTTTTATAGTAATCTAGCCGACATAAATATAATTCTAGCTTCTGGTTCACCTCGGCGACAACAGTTTTTTTTGGATTTAAATCTAAAATTTGAAATTAGACTCAAAGAAATAGAGGAAATCTATCCTGATCATTTGACAGCCGCCGAAATCCCAAATTTTCTAGCAGAGCTAAAAGCAAGTGCCTTCAAAGACGAATTGAAATATAATGATTTACTGATCACTAGTGATACAATCGTTTGGTTGAACAACAAAGCACTTGGGAAACCTGCGGATTACGATCATGCATTTGCAATGTTGCGCGCTATGTCTGGAGATGTGCACGATGTAATTACTTCAGTATGTTTTATGACGAATTCAGATTCGACTATTGTTTCTGAAACAACAAAGGTTTATTTTAATGAATTGACGGATAAAGAAATTGATTATTATATTACCAACTTCGAACCTTATGATAAAGCCGGAGCTTACGGTATTCAAGACTGGATTGGACTTATCGCGGTACAAAAAATTGAAGGCTCTTATGCGAATGTGATGGGAATGCCGGTTGATAAAGTTTATAATTATTTAAAAAATATTTAGATTTATGCGTTTATTAGAATTATATCAGGAAGAGGTTATTGCTACTACAGTAATACTTTTTACTGCAGTGGTTGTAAGATGGAGCTTGATAAAAGTTGTAAAAAAAACTGCAGCAATCACACATATTCTTGACAGAAGGGCAAACTTGGTGATAAAATATTTGGGTATTTTGATTACTATTCTTACAGTAATTGCACTGTTTGTAGTTTGGGGCGTAAAAGCTCAAAACGTTATAGCTGCACTATCGGCAGTTGTAACTGTGATTGGAATTGCGTTCTTTGCCCAATGGTCTATACTTAGCAATATTACCGCTGGAATGATTGTATTTTTCTCTTTTCCATTTAAAATAGGAGATTATATCAAAGTTGAGGATACTGACCATTCTGTCGAAGGTGAAATTCTAGATATTCGTGCTTTTCATACCTTAATCCGTAGCACAACAGGTATAATAACAACTTATCCCAATAATTTGCTTCTACAAAAAGGAGTTTCTATTTTACCAGTACCTCCTATTGAAAGAGAATTTACAGATTAGGTATATTAAATAATATAAGATTACTTACATATACTATAATAATCTTCATCGTTCTTTCACCGTATTTTGTGCTTATAATGAGAAAAATGAATTTCTTTTCCATTACTAATATCCCTAAAGTATGAACGAAGTAACTAAACTGCCATTTTACGCAAAGTTTTCTCTTACCCTCCTAAGTTTAGCAATTATTTTCACCACGATTTATTTGGCACAAGGAGTGCTTGTTCCGGTATTACTAGCACTTTTATTTGCGATTTTACTTGAGCCAATTGCTAAGTTTCTCAACAGAAAAGCAAAACTGCCTCATGTGATTACTGTACTAATAACTATATTTTTGTTTTTGGCATTTTTTGCAGGTTTGATATTTTTTCTGTCATGGCAAATCAGTGATATGATAAATGATTGGGATCTAATTAAGAAAAATCTATTCTTACATTTAGATAGATTACAGGATTTAGTTTATCAGAATTTTAATCTTAATAAGGAAGAGCAGAAAAAGATGCTAGACGAAGCCACAGAAGGATCGACAAGAATTGTTGGAAGTACTCTGCTTTCATTTACAGATTCTCTATTTAATGTAGTTTTGGTTCCAATTCTTACTTTTTTAATTATTTTATATAAAAATCATTTTATAAAATTTCTTTGCAAATTATACGCAGACGATTACAAACCCAAGCTCCGAGAGATTCTAAGCCAGATTAAAGTTTCTATTCAAAGCTATATCGTCGGATTATTCATTCAAATGGTAACTGTTTCTACCCTTACCTCCATAGGGTATAGTCTGATAGGAGTCAAATATGCTATTCTGCTCGGAGTTATAACAGGTTTGTTAAATCTAATCCCGTACATTGGTATTATTATGGCTGCTTTGCTAAGTATGGCTGCGACCTTGAGCGGTACACCTGATGTAACAATAATATTTGGAGTGATTGCAGTTAATATTGTAGTCCAATTTATTGATAACAATCTTCTTGTGCCACTTATTGTAAGTTCTAAAGTAGAAATGAATGCACTAGCAAGTATCATAGGAATTATTATTGGCGGATCATTAGCCGGATTTGCAGGAATGTTTTTGGCCATACCACTGCTTGCAATTTGCAAAGTGATCTTTGATAGAATTGATGAGCTTGAACCCTGGGGTTATCTTCTGGGAGATGATCTGCCCAAAAAGTTTAAGTGGAACAAGATGCATTTTTCATCTTTTGAAGGATATAATACTGAATCTGAAACAACAGATCCACTGGCACCAAAAGTTATTTATACTGAATCAAGTGCAGAAAGAGATGCCAAAAAACAAAACGACGAATAAAAATGGAAAAAAGTGTGCCTGGCAAGAATATTAAAGAATACGCAAAAAAGACGACGATTGCGGTTGGCGAGAAAACTATTGCTAATAAGTCTAAAATCAATGAATTTCTTATTAATGTTGCCGACGTGTTTATATTCCTAATGAAAGTAATAAGAAATACCTTCTCACGCGGATTTGAATTTCAAGAATTTTTAAAACAATGTTTCCAAATTGGAAATAAATCTCTTGCGCTAATCGGAATAACTGGTGTTATCATTGGATTAGTATTAACTATTCAATCTAGACCCGTCTTGGTGAATTTTGGTGCCGAAAGTATGTTGCCAGGAATGGTGGCAATCTCGATTATTCGCGAAATGGGTCCAGTAATTACGGCTCTTATTTGTGCTGGGAAAATTGGTTCGAGTATGGGTGCTGAGTTAGGGTCTATGCGTGTAACAGAACAGATTGATGCGATGGAAGTAAGTTCGACTAATCCCTTCAAATATCTTATAGTACCTAGAGTTTTAGCAGCAACATTAATGCTTCCAATCCTTACACTTTATGCTGATGGTTTAGGAATTATTGGAAGCTGGGCTGGAGCAAACATCAAAGGCGACGTAAGTTTTGTCCTATTTATATCTCAAGCGTTCTCTTCTGTAAAATTTGCCGACTTATTTCCCGCAGTAATCAAAACTTTCTTTTTTGGACTTGTGATAGGTTTGGTAGGATGCTATAAAGGTTATAATGCTGGAAGAGGAACTGAAAGCGTAGGAAAGGCTGCAAATTCTGCAGTAGTAATGGCTTCTTTACTTGTAATCATTGTCGATTTAATTGCTGTACAAATAACCGACTTACTTAAATAATGGAAGAAAAAGACACAAACACTACAGTTGCAGAAGTAACGAATACAAATACTTCTAAGCCAGTTATAACAATAGACGATCTACATTTAAGTTTTGGATCAAACCGTGTACTTGCTGGATTGTCACTGGAGCTTCATAGTAATGAGAATTTAGTTGTATTAGGAAAATCAGGAACAGGAAAATCAGTACTTATAAAATGTATTGTTCGCCTCTTGAAAGTTGATTCCGGTAGTATCAAGGTTGGAGACCAAGAAGTAACAAATTTAAATTCAGCGAACTTAAATGAAGTTCGAAAAAAAATAGGATTCTTATTTCAAAGTGGAGCTCTCTATGATTCGATGACAGTTCGAGAAAATTTAGAATTTCCGCTTAAGCGAACTAGAAAAGACCTTTCTAAAAAAGAAATCGACGATAAGGTAATGGAAGTTTTAAAAAATGTAGGTCTTCCTGATGCAATAGATAAAATGCCATCTGAACTTTCTGGCGGAATGCGAAAACGTATAAGTCTTGCCAGAACGATAATTTCAGATCCCGAAATTTTACTTTATGATGAGCCTACTACAGGTCTTGATCCCGTTACTTCTGATGAAATTAGTTTATTAATTAACGATATTCAAAAGAAATATAAAACGAGTTCTATAATCATAACGCATGATATTGAATGTGCGAGAACGGTTGCAGATCGTCTTGTAATGCTAAAAGATGGCGAAGTGTATAAAGAAGGTACTCTCGACGATTTTGAAAATAGCGATGACGAGGAGATATCTTCATTTTTTAAAAACAAACTTAACAAAAAATCAAAATAAAATGGCAAATCAAACACCAAAATTTAAAGTACGATTAGGTCTATTTGTAATAATAGGAATAGGTCTATTTATGCTGGCCATATTTGTAATTGGTAAGCAAAAGAATCTGTTCGATCCTGTTTTTACACTTTCAACACGTTTTAATAACGTAAGTGGATTACAAGTGGGAAATTCAGTACGTTTTTCAGGAATTAATGTCGGAACAGTTGATAGAATTACAATTATCAACGATACTACTGTTCAAGTAAAAATGTTAATTAAAGAAGATGTCAGAAAATTTATTAAAGTAGACTCAGAAGCCGGAATTGGTTCAGAAGGAATTATAGGTGACAAAATTATAACAATTTCAAACGGAGATGCTAGTTCAAAATCTATTGCAGACAATCAACTGATAGAATCAAATGAACCTGTAGAAATGGATGAGATTATGCATGGATTGGAAGTCACAGCAGGTAATGCCGCTATTGCATCAGAAGAAATCACTCAGATTCTTTACAAAATTAATAAGGGTGAAGGTACTTTAGGTCGGTTGATCAACGATGAACAAATTGCTGAAAATTTAGATAAAACCATTGGAAATCTTAAAAAAGGCACGAAAGGATTAAACGAAAATATGGAGGCTGCAAAAGATAATTTTTTGCTGCGAGGATTTTTTAAGAAAAAGCAAAAAGCAGAAGAGAAAAGATTAAAGGCTATCGAAAAAGATAAAGAAAAGGCTCGTAAAGAGAAAGAAAAAGCTCAAGAAGAAAAGGAGAAAGCTGCTAAGAAATAAGTGATTACTAATTCCAGATGATATAAATTTTTGAAGTAGTATTATAAGATCAATTAAATTTTAAAAGACGAAATTTACTTATCTTAGTAAATCACATTGCTGAAGCCTTTTTCTAATAATAATAAGTATTTTAATAAGCGATTCTTATGACTGTTTTAGTTATTCAGTAATAAAAGTCTATATCATACCGCAAAACATTTCTAATATGCAAGAATCCAGCGCAAAAATATTACTTGTAACATCATACCCACCTAGAGAATGTGGGATAGCGACCTATTCTTATGACTTAATTCGCGCAATAAAAGACAAGTTCGAGGATTGTTTTAGCATCAAAATATGTGCGTTGGAAAATGCAAACGAGCAATTTAAGTACGATAGCGAAGATGTTGATTACATTTTGAATGTTGACAAAGTAAACAGCTTTGAGGATATTACTCAGATTATAAACTCGGATGATACTATTGCGCTGGTGGTTTATCAGCATGAATTCGGATTTTACGCCAATCACGAGGAAGATTTTAAATTAATGTTAAAAAATATTAATAAAAAAACTCTGTTAGCATTTCATACCATATTACCAAATCCGAACTTAGGACTTTCAGAGAACGTCTGTAATATCTGCGCACAGAGCAATGGCGTTTTAGTAATGACTGAAAATTCGAAGAAAATCCTTGTCGATCAATATAATATTGCTGCAGAAAAAATACATGTTATTCCGCACGGAACGCACTTTGTTGATCACGAAAACAAACAGATCTTAAAAAATAAATTTGGATTTGGGGATAGAAAAGTACTATCTACTTTTGGTCTTTTAAGTTCAGGAAAATCCATAGAAACTACTTTGGATGCTTTACCAAAAGTAATTAAGACCAAGCCAGACGTGTTGTTTCTTATTATAGGCAAAACTCATCCAGGCGTGATTAAAAATGAAGGAGAAAAATACCGTAATTTTTTAGAGAATAAGGTAAAAGAACTTCATCTCCAGAACAATGTAAAGTTTATAAATAAATACGTAGGTCTTGAGGAATTGATGGAGTATTTGCAATTGACAGATATTTATTTATTTACATCCAAAGATCCAAATCAGGCTGTAAGTGGAACATTTGTTTACGCTGCGAGTTGTGGTTGTGCAATAATAAGTACTCCTATTCCCCATGCTATAGAATTTTTGAATAATGATTCAGGCTTAATTGTTCCGCGTGAAGATTCCGAAGCATTATCTGAAGCTATCAACAAACTACTCTTTGATGTTACTCTTCGCACGAACATGCGGTTGAATGGCTTACATAAAATAATGACAACTGTTTGGGAGAATTCTGCCATATCGCATGCTAAGCTCTTTCAGGAATTGACTGGGAACGTTATTCAATTAACGTACAAAAATCCCAAAATATCTTTTAAACATGTTTATAAAATGACCACTGATTTTGGCATCTATCAGTTTTGTAAATTGAATGAGCCAGATAGGACGAGCGGCTACACACTAGATGATAATGCAAGAACAATGATTGCTGTTGTCAAAAAGATTGCGATGGATGGAACTGATCATGACACATGCGAACTACAGAAATATTTAGATTTCATCACTTTCTGTCAACAAAATGATGGAAGTTTCTTAAATTATGTTGACGACAAAAGAATTTTTACAAAACAAAATTACGAGTGTAATTTGGAAGATTCTAATGGTCGTGCAATTTGGGCCTTGGGTGCTTTAATTGATGGTTGCGATAAAATACACTCAACCTTAAAAGCACAAGCAATAACTACTTTACGAAGAACATTTAATTATGTTGCAACTGCACATTCTTCTCGATCAATGGCCTTTGCAATCAAAGGTTTATATCTATATAATAAATCACAGAAAGATCCAGCTGCCACCAAGTTAATCATTACTCTGGCGGACCGATTAGTTCAAATGTACCGACACGAATCAGAAGAGAAATGGAATTGGTTTGAAAGTTACTTGACCTATGCCAATAGCGTGCTTCCCGAAGCAATGTTGGATGCATTTTTAGAAACAAAAGATGAAAAATATTCCGTAATTGCTAAAGAATCTTTCGATTTTCTTTTATCAAAAACATTTTTAAAAACGGGCGAAATAAAAGTAATCTCAAATAACGGTTGGTTTAAAAAAGGGGGCAAAGCAGAAGAATTTGGGGAGCAACCAATAGATGTAGCTTATACAATTCTTGCTTTAGATAGTTTTTATGACGTATATAAAGAAGACCAATATCTCGTAAAAATGAAAAGTGCATTTGACTGGTTTTTAGGCAGAAATCATTTGAGCAGAACAATCTACAATCCTTGCACGGGAGGCTGTTTTGATGGTCTGGAAGAAGGAAATGTAAATCTTAATCAAGGTGCTGAATCAACAATAAGTTATCTACTGGCTAGATTATGTATAGAGAAGAAGTTTCCCACTGTACTTAAAAACGCTTTTATCTCGCCCGACAAAAGAGTGATAGGACAGTAAGATGTAGTGCAGAAACAATCCTTTTTTACTTGGACGTAAAATTTTGATATTTGAGACATTGCAAAATACGTCCATCTTACGTTTAATATTAAAGAAATCAATGCACTCTAAACTTCAATTTATATTTCTATTATCATGTTTTTTCCTGACGACATTCTCTGCAATGTCGCAAGAGAAAGATTCAACTGAAGTTTATAAAAAAATAGAAGAGTATTCAGAAAAACGGAAGTTTACAAAATTTGTACATAAGCTGATTTTCCAGCCGGTTAAGTCACGAAGCAGTGGTAAAAAGAATCGTGCAAAAACTGTACGACCTGAATCTTACCAAAAATACGAGGGAAGAATTATCAGAAATATCAATATTACAACCTTAGATCCATTTGGATACTCAGAAACCGACACTACAAGAAAACCAACAAAAAGCTTATCTATACTTGGCAATCGCGCTCACCTCAAAACTAAAGAATTAGCAATAAAAAACCTTTTGCTTATTAAAAGAAATAAACCTCTAGATTCACTTTTAATGAAAGAATCTGAACGTCTAATTCGTTCCCAACAGTTCGTACGTGGCGTTGTGGTGCAACCAATACTATTAGCTACAAGCACTGACTCGGTAGACATTGATATTCGAGTATTAGATTCATGGAGTTTAATTCCGAACTTTTCAGGCTCCACAAGTAGAACAAACTTCTACTTAAAAGAACGGAACTTTTTAGGGCTTGGACATCAATGGGAAAATCGCTATCAGCGCGAAATAGATACAAAAAAAAATGCTTATAGTGCAAAGTACACTATACCAAATATAATGAACACGTTTATTAGTAGTGCGGTTGAGTATGATATTGATTTGGATGATAATTACCGGAAATCAATTGATATGGAACGTCCATTTGTATCGGCTTTTACCCGCTGGGGAGCAGGCGCTTATTTTGATCAGCAATTTCAGAGGGATACAATCGCTAACAAAGATAAGAGCTATAAGTTGCAGAATTTTAAATACAATTCTCAAGATTATTGGGCTGGAGTTTCATTTAACATATTTAAAGGTGGACAACAAAATGATAGAACCACTAACTTAATTTTTACAGCAAGATTTCTTAATAAAGATTATGTCGAACGTCCGGAGGTCGCTTTTGATACTGTCAGCTTTTACAGTAGCGAAAAACTCTTTCTTGGAGGAATAGCACTATCTTCTAGAAAATATGTGCAGGATAAATATATATTTAATTATGGTGTTATTGAAGATGTTCCTGTAGGCAGAATTATTGCAATTACTGGGGGGACGCTCAGAAAGAATGATTATACTTATCCGTATGCAGGCGCAAAATTTTCTATCGGCAGATACTACGACTGGGGATATATTAGTGGAAATACTGAGTATGGAACATATTTTAGTAATAAATCCACGACAAGAACTGCTGTTACTATACAGGCAAACTATTTTACGAATCTTCTACCCTATCATAACTGGAATTTTAGACAATTTGTCAAATTTCGTACTGTAATTGGTGATAATCGTGAGCGATCAAAAGGCGATATGATTAATATCAACGAGGAAAATGGCATTCATGGTTTAAACAACCCTGAACTTTACGGAAACAAAAAGTTAATGCTGACTTTACAAACACAGGGTTATTCGCCATGGAATTTTGGAGGTTTTAGAATCAATCCTTATTTCATTTATAGCATGGCACTGCTTGGCAATACAACTTCTGAATTACTTGGCAGTAAATTATACTCCCAAGTTGGGCTTGGAGTAATTGTCAGTAATGACTATCTAGTTTTCAGCTCGTTCCAATTGTCCCTTGCTTACTACCCTTCTCTTCCTGGGGACGGCCATAATATCATCAAAACCAATACATTCAAAACGAGTGACTTTGGATTTCAGGATTTTGAAATTGGAAAGCCGCAGGAGGTGGATTATCGTTAATAAAACTAGGATTTAAATATTCACTGACTGTATATAATTGTACTTTAAAGGATTTGTTCATACATTTGCACACTATGCTGAAAACAATAAATATCTACAATAAAAGAGCTCGATTTGATTATGAAGTAATCGAAACATTCAATGCAGGAATCGTTCTCGCAGGTACAGAAATAAAGTCCATCAGATTAGGAAAGGCTAACATTACCGAAAGCTTTTGCGAATTTGAAAATAACGAACTTTTTGCGATCAATACCTATATTGAAGAATACACTTTCGGAAATCAATTTAACCACAAAGCTCGCTCCGAAAGAAAATTATTGCTCAAGAAAAAAGAGCTTAAAAGCTTAGCTCGTAGTGTTCAGGCGAAGGGACTTACTATCGTTCCACTTAGACTCTTTACAAATGAAAGAGGTTTGGCAAAGTTAGAAATCGGGCTTTGTAGAGGTAAAAAGACTTATGACAAGCGAGAATCTCTCAAGGAACAAGACACCAAAAGAGACCTCCAAAGAATTAAGAAAAACTTCAATAATTAAGTAGGAACAATTTTTCAATTAGCAATTTTAGTAACTTCTAGTTTTTATTTTCTAATAAAGGAACAAAACGAAATTCTCCGAATTCATGTTTTTCAAATTGACTTTCCGTTTTTCGGATTAGAAGTGTCATAATTTGATGATCTTCTCCCAACGGAATCACTAGTCTTCCTCCTATCTTTAACTGAGCCATAAGTGGCTGCGGGATAAAAGGAGCGCCAGCCGTGACGATTATACTGTCAAAAGGTGCGTGCAGTGGAAGACCTTTATAGCCATCACCAAAAGATAGATGTTTTGGATTTATTCCAAGCTTAGGAAGTAATAATGATGTCTGTTTAAAGAGTTCATTTTGTCTCTCGACACTGTACACCTTTGCACCAACAGTAAATAATACAGCGGTTTGATAACCAGAACCTGTCCCGATCTCTAGGACTTTATCTCCGGATTTTACTTGAAGAAGTTCAGTTTGAAACGCAACTGTATAAGGCTGTGAAATTGTTTGACCAGCAGCAATAGGAAACGCTTTATCTTGATAAGCATAATCTGCAAAACTAGAATTAAGAAATAGGTGTCGCGGTATGCTGCCAATGGCTTTTAATACATTTGCGTCCTTTATTCCTTTTTCGTGTAATGTTTGAACAAGCTGATTTCTAAGCCCTTGATGTTTTCCAGTATCTTTCAAAATATATATGAGTGATTTTTTACAAAAATAGCAAAGATATTAATAGTTTCAGAATAGAAAAGGGCAATTTCTATGTTAACATTTCTACTCGTCCGACGCTATGACCTAAATTATTGCTGGAAGGACTTATAGGTTATCTTTTTATTAGTATTTTTGTACAAAATACAATTCTATGCTTAAAATAGGCGTTTTGGGTGCGGGTCACCTAGGTAAGATACACTTGCGACTACTTCAAGAATCTGAAAAATTTGAACTTGTGGGTTTTTACGATGAAAATCATGAAAACGGCGAGAGAGTTGCCAAGGAATTTGGCTATAAACAATTTAAAACTATTGCCACACTGCTTACAGCTGTTGATGTTATAGATATTGTTACGCCTACTCTTTCTCATTATAAATGCGCAAAAGTTGCTATTAAATCTGGCAAACATATTTTTATAGAAAAACCCATTTCTAATACTGTTGCAGAAGCTGAAGAAATTATCGCTCTTGCAAAAGAGTATAACGTCAAAGGACAAGTGGGGCACGTGGAACGCTTTAACCCTGCATTTATTGCAATAAAATCCATGATTGAGAATCCGATGTTTATAGAATCACATCGTCTTGCGGAGTTTAATCCAAGAGGTACTGATGTGCCAGTTGTATTGGATTTGATGATTCATGATATAGATGCAATATTAAGCGTTGTCCATTCTAAAGTAAAAGAAATTCACGCCAGTGGAATCGCGGTAATTTCTGAAACACCAGATATAGCCAATGCTAGAATCGAGTTTGAAAATGGTTGCGTTGCAAACCTCACTGCATCAAGAATTTCATTAAAGAATATGCGCAAATCACGGTTTTTTCAAAAGGATGCTTACATTTCTGTAGATTTTTTAGAGAAAAAATGAGAGGTAGTAAAGATGAAAGAAGCACCCGAAGTACCAGGAGATTTTGATATGATTTTGCAAAATGCAGAAGGGATTAAAAAGCAAATTTATTTTGCAAATCCCGAAGTTGAGCATAACAACGCCATATTTGCAGAACTTGAAAGTTTTGCTGAAGCAATAAATACAGACACTGAGCCTGTGGTAACCTTAGAACATGGTACCGAAGCATTGCGCGTCGCTTACCAAATCATTGATTGTTTTGACACAAAAACAACTATTTAAACAATAATATAAAAAATATTTTAATGAAGAATATAGCAGTAATTGGAGCTGGAACCATGGGTAATGGTATTGCGCACACATTTGCACAAAAAGGATTTACAGTAAGACTTATTGATATTTCAGAGAAATCACTTGACAAAGGAATGGCTACAATTGCTGGCAACCTTGACAGAATGCTTTCTAAAGGAACTATTACAGAGCAAGAAAAACTTGCAACTATTGGCAATATTATTACGTATACAGATATTAAAGATGGCGTTGCTGGAGCAGATCTTGTAGTAGAAGCAGCAACAGAAAATGTTACTTTAAAGCTTGATATTTTCAAGAAACTAAATGAATATTGCGAGTCAGATACAATCTTGGCTACAAATACTTCTTCTATTTCTATTACTCAAATTGGAGCAGTAGTAAGTCATCCTGAACGCGTTATCGGGATGCACTTTATGAATCCGGTGCCGATTATGAAATTAGTCGAAATTATTCGCGGTTACAATACGTCTGATGAAGTGACACAAACCATTATGGAAATGTCTCAAAAATTGGGTAAAACTCCAGTGGAAGTGAACGATTATCCTGGTTTTGTTGCAAATCGTATCCTAATGCCGATGATCAACGAATCTATCGAAACTTTATATCATGGTGTTGCTGGCGTATACGAAATAGATACATTGATGAAGCTTGGTATGGCTCATCCTATGGGACCTTTGCAATTAGCAGATTTTATTGGTCTTGACGTTTGTCTAGCAATCTTGGAAGTGATGTACAATGGATTTAAAAATCCTAAATATGCGCCTTGTCCTCTATTGGTAAATATGGTTCGTGCAGGGAAGTTGGGAGTTAAGTCTGGCGAAGGATTTTATGATTATTCTATGACTAAGAAAGCTGAAAATGTTGCAAAACAATTTCAGAAAAATTAACAGAATAGAAATTAAAACATAATTTTGGCAAAAATATATCCATTTAAAGCATTTCGACCAACTCGCGACAAGGTAAGTTTGGTCACTTCTCGTTCGTACGAAGAATACTCAGCAGCAGAACTTGCATCTCAGTTGGACTTTAATCCACTGTCTTTTTTACATATCTTGAATCCTGCTTATACAAATCAGCAGAAAATTACTTTTGAAAAGCGCTTTAGACTCGTGCATCAAAAATATCAGGATTTTAAAAATGACATGATTTTAATTCAAGATGAAAAGCCTGCGGTATATGTACATCAAATTAAGGCCGAGAACAACACTTTTACTGGAATAATTCTTGCAACATCTATTGATGATTACAAAAATGATCTCATCAAAAAACATGAGGATACACTTCAATATAGAGTAGAATTATTTAAAGACTACCTAAATTACGCCGGTTTTAATACCGAGCCAGTCTTAATGAGTTATCCGGACAATAAAAAAATTGATAAGTGGATAAAGGATAAAACATCGGTTTTGGCAGATTTTGAATTTGCGACAAACGTAAAAGATATTCACTATTTATGGAAGGTTGATGATCCTGCTGAAATTGAATTTCTTCAAGAAACATTTGACGAAATAGGTCATTTATATATTGCCGACGGACATCACAGATCAGCTTCTGCCGAAATGCTTTTTGACGAGCAATTGGAAACAAAGAAAGAATCTGCATCGATGTTTATGAGTTTTCTGATAGCCGATAGCAATGTGAAAATTTACGAATATAATAGATTAATAAAAGATCTAAATGGACTTTCTAAAGAAGAATTTCTGGAAAGAATTTCAGAAAACTTCCAAATTGAAGTAAAGACGCAGCAGTTATTTCATCCAAACAAGAAGCATGAATTTGGAATGTATTTGGATAATGAATTTTATGCGCTTTCGCTAAAGTTAGAAAAGTTCTCTTTTGATGATGCACTCCAAGGTCTTGACGCGCAAATATTGTATGACACAGTTTTACTGCCAATTCTCGGAATAGCCGATCTTCGAAATGACGAAATAATAGATTATATACCGGTAAAAAAATCGGTAATTGATATTAAAAGAATCATCGATTCTGAAGAATTTGAATTGGGTTTCGTGCTTTTTCCAACAGATATCAAGGAGATAAAAAGCATAGCT